>DATHLL010000001.1:0-4836 GCA_035488195.1 Candidatus Elarobacter sp.
CACGCCGGCGATCTCGTCGGCGGCTTCGCCGATCAGCACGACGGCCTTCGCGCGCGAGCTCACCACCTTGCCCATCTCGGCGAAGTCGGTTCCCTTCGCCTTCCCGCCGGTGATCAGCACGATCGGGCGGTCGAAGCTGCGCATCGCCGCGATCACCGAGCCGGGGTTCGTCGCCTTCGAGTCGTCGACGTACCGCACGCCGTCGATCTCGGCGACCTCCTGCAGGCGGTGCGCGAGCGCGTGGAACGTCCGCACGCCTTCGCGAACCGCGTCGAGCGGGAGCCCGGCGGCGAGCGCGACGAGCACTGCGCCCATCACGTTCTCGACGTTGTGCGCGCCGAGTAGCGGGATCTCGGCGACGCGCATCACGTCGACGGGGCGCGGGTCGCCGGTCGGCGGCGCGTAGACGATCGTCTCGCCGTTGCGCAGGTAGAGCGTCGACTGCCGGTGCGGCTCGGCGGAGAACCACAGCGCGCGCGTCTTCACGCGGTTCCCGTCCTCGCCGGGCGCGCCGGCGACGATCGGGTCGTCGAGGTTGCCGACGAACGTGTCGCCCGGCCCCTGGTTCGCGAAGATCCGGAACTTCGCTTCCGCGTACTCCTCCATCGAATGGTAGCGGTCGAGGTGGTCCGGCGTGACGTTCAAGATCAGCGAGATCTTCGGCTTGAACGAGCGGATCGACTCGAGCTGGAACGACGAGACCTCGGCGACGACCCAGTCGTCCGGCGCGGCGTTCGCCGTCTCCGCGATCAGCGCGTTGCCGATGTTGCCGCCGACGTGCACCGTCTTCCCGGCCGCCGCGAAGAGCGCGCCGACCAGCGCGGTCGTCGTCGTCTTCCCCTTCGTCCCCGTCACCGCGACGATCGGCGCCTTGCACAGCCGGTAGGCGACCTCGACCTCGCTGAAGACCGGGATCCCCTTCGCCTGCACGCGGCGCACGAGCGGGTTGTTGAGGGGGATCCCCGGCGAGAGGACGGCGACGGTGATCTGCTCGAGCGCGCCGTCGAGCTCGTCCGGAGCGATGAAGCGGACGCCGTGCTCGCGCAGTTCGCCGAGCGCGTCGGCGAGCTTCTCGGGCGGCGCTTCGTCGGTCGCGACGACGGAGCCGAGGCGCGTGCGGAGCACCTCGACGCTGGCGCGGCCGCTGCGGCCGAGCCCGATGACGAGTGCGTGGTCGGTGCGGTCGAAGCGACCGCTCGTCGATTCAATCATGATGCGGTGCGCGTGATCAGGGCGAAGCCGAGCAGCGAGAGGACGAGTGATGCGATCCAGAACCGCGACGTCACCTTCGTCTCCGGCCACCCGCCGAGCTCGAAGTGGTGGTGGAGCGGGCTCATCCGAAAGACCCGGCGGCGCGTGGTCTTGTACGATGCGACTTGGATGATGACACTCAAGGTTTCGGCGGCGAAGACGCCGCCGATGAGCGGAAGGAACAGAACCGTGCCGCTGAGGATCGCGACGCCCGCGAGCGCGCCGCCGAGCGCGAGCGAGCCCGTGTCGCCCATGAAGACGCGCGCCGGGTGCCGGTTGTAGAGCAGGAAGCCGAGCACCGCGCCGAGCGTCGCGCCGGCGAAGACCGGGACGTCGATCTGCAGCACGTTGCCGCGCAGCCCGATCGCGCAGATCAGCACCAGTAGCGGGGGGACGACGGTGCCGCTCGCGAGACCGTCGAGGCCGTCGGTGAGGTTGACCGCGTGCGTCGTCGCGAGGATCGCGGCGAAGCCCATGCCGTACCACAGCCACGGCGGCACGGGGCCGATCCCGGCGAACACCGTCGGCTGCGGGCCGGCGACGAGGAAGAACAGGATCGCGGCGATCGCGGTCAGCGCGAACTTCGGCAGCGCGCGCAGGCCACGGTTCTTCCGGTTGCGGATCGACATCAGGTCGTCCCACGCGCCGATCAGCATGCAGCCGTAGACGAGCACCGCGAGCGCGAGCGTCGCGCGCGACGGGGCGATCAGCAGCGCGACGACCGGCGCGACGCCGAACAGCAGGCCGCCCATCGTCGGCGTCCCCGTCTTCACCTGATGCGTCTGCGGCGCGTCCTCGTACGCCGTCTGGCGCGCGGCGGCGCGGCGCAGTGCGCCGATCAGCGGGCCGCCGAGCAGCGCGGCGATCGCGAACGCGGGGAGCGTGCCGACGAGGAGCGCGACGATCAGCGCGCCGAGCCCGAACGGGAGGTTGACGAGCGCGTAGAGGTACGCATAGGCGATCCCGGCGGAGAGCGCGATCACGGCTCACCCTTCGACAAGCTCAGGGTGACATCGCTCGGCGCGTCACTGCCGGTGGTGACGTCGCGGCCGGCGGCTGCGGCAACGGGTGCGCGCGTGACCAGCGGGTGGGGGCCTTCGCCGCGCCAGGCGATGACGACCAGCGGGGTCTGCTCGTCGCCGTTGCCGTGCGGGTTGCCGATCAGCGCGCGCTCGACCGCGTCGCGGTCGACGTGCGGCGAGGCGCCGAGCGTCTTCGCGCGGCGAAGGTCGTTCGCGTCGACGATCGCGGCATGCACGCCGAGCGCGTCGGCGATCTCGGTCGAGACGCGGTCGGGCTCGGACGGGCCGAGGACGATCGCGCGCTCGTACGGCGGCAGCGTTCCGGTGTAGCCGTCGATCGTCGCGATCTCCTGGCCGAGGATCTCGTAGAACGCGCCCGTCTTTCCGCGCAGGCGGCCGAGCACGTGCGCGAACGCGGCCCACAGCACTTTCGGCGTTCCGGCTTGGTCGATGACGAGTTGCAGCGACTCCGGCTGGCTCACCGTCGCGAGCGCGCCCGCGCGGCGCGAGAGCGCCAGCGCGAGCGGCGAAGGGCGGATCAGCTCGGCGGGGATGAAGCGCGACTGCGCGATCGCGACCGCGGTCTCCGCGACGATCAGGACGTCGCCGGGGCGCGCGATCCCGGTCACCGCCTCGCGCACGAGCTGCGTGAGATCGTCGCCGGGCGCGATCAGCCGCGTGCGGACGGGGATCGCGACCAGCCCGTCCGGGACGCCGCTCTCGCGGATCGCGACCGGGATCACGCGAACACCTCGGCGCCGAGCGCTTCGGCGATCTGCTCCATCTTGTAGACGCGCGAGCCCTTGAGCAGGATCGCGTCGCCGCGGCGGACGTTCGCGCGCAGCCACGCGATCGCGTCGCCGTTGCTCGCGTAGCGGATCACCGTCCCGCCCTTCGCGCGGACGCCGCGCGCGGTGTCGTCGGCGAAGCTGCCGCCGGCGAGGACGACGTCGGCGCGCGTCGCGGCGATCTCGCCGATCTTCTCGTGCATCTGCGGCGCGTCGCTGCCGAGCTCGGCCATGCTGCCGAGCACCGCGATCCGCCGTTCCGCCTCTTCGCGGCCGAACGTCGCGAGCGTCGCGAGCGTCCCCGAGAGCGAGGCGTTGTACGCGTCGAACACCAGCCGCACGTCGTCGGGGAGTTCGACGATCTCGTAGCGGCCGTGCGGCAGCGCGACCGTGCCGACCGCGTCCGCCAGCGCCGCGAACGACGCGGTCGCGCCGTTGCCCGCGGCGCACAGCAGCGCCGCGGCGAACGCGCCGGCGAGGTTGCGGCGGTTGTGGTCGCCCGGGAAGCCGATCGCGATGCGGTGCGTCTCGGTCGTCGTGTCCTCCGCGATCGCCCAGACCGCGTCGTGCTCGACGATCACCGCGCGCTCGCCGTGCGGCGGGCGCTCGTCGTCGATGCCGTACCAGAGCGGCGGCGTCGCGAGCGTGCCGGCGCGGCGGCGCGACGCGGCGTCGTCGAGGTTCAGCACCGCGCGGCGCGCGCCGGAGGGGACGGCCCACTTCGTCTCGGCGATCCGTTCGCGCGAGCCCATGATCTCGAGGTGCGCTTCGCCGGCGTTCGTCAGCACGCCGGCGTCGGGGCGCGCCGCGGCGACCAGCACGTCGAGGTCGCGGTACTTGCGCGCGCCCATCTCGACGATCGCGACGCGCTCGTCGCCGTCCTCGAGTCCGCAGAGGAACTTCGCGACGCCGACCTCGTTGTTCTCGTTCTCCGGCGTCGCGGTGACCGGGATACCGGCGCCGCGCAGCAGCGCGAGCAGGAACTGCTTCGTCGTCGTCTTGCCGGTGCTGCCGGTCACCGCGACCACCGTGCCGCGGACGCGCGTGCGCGCGAGGCCGCCGAGGTCGAGGTACGCCTGGAGCGTGCTCGGGACCAGCAGTGCGGTGCGGCCGAGCGGAACGGAGGACGCGTCGTCGACGATCGCGCAGACCGCGCCGCGCGCGAAGGCCTCCTCGACGTACGCGTGGCCGTCGAAGCGCTCGCCGCGCAGCGCGAGGAAGGTCGCGCCGCGCTCGATCGCGCGCGTGTCGGTCTGCACGAGGAGCGACTCGGGGAGGCCGTTGTCGCCGAGGACTCGGGCGTTGGTCGCGGCGATCGCGGCCTGCGTGGGGAGTCTCACGCGATTGGCGCACCCTTCGACAAGCTCAGGGTGACATTGCGGCGGCGCACGGTGACATTGCGGCGGCGCACGGTAACGGCCGGGCGGCGCACGGTGACATTGCGGCGGCGCGTCTTCGGCGGACCGTTTCGGCGCGCTTGGAGAAGGCGGTGCGGACTTCGTCGCGGTCGTCGAAGGGGCGCGTCTCGGCGCCGACGATTTGGTACGGTTCGTGGCCTTTGCCGGCGACGACGACGGTGTCGCCGGCTTGCGCGTCGTCGATCGCGCGGCGGATCGCGCGGCGGCGGTCGAGCTCGATCTCCGTGCGCGTGAAGCCGTTCGCGACCTCGCGCGCGATCGCCATCGGGTCCTCGCTGCGCGGGTTGTCCGAGGTCACGATCACGCGGTCGGCGAGCCGCGCGGCGATCTCGCCCATCTGCGCGCGCTTCCCCGGAT
>DATHLL010000002.1:0-2844 GCA_035488195.1 Candidatus Elarobacter sp.
TTGGACGCGGCGGCGGCGGGCGGCGGCGCAGTCGCGGCCGGGCTCGCCGGCGCCGGCGTGCTCGCGGCGGGCTTGGCAGCCGGTGCGGCCTTCGGGGCGGCTTTCGCTCCCTTGAGCTGCGCACGAAGAAGATCGGCGACCTTCGGCTCGACGACGCTCAACTGGTTCTTCGCTTCGAGCCCGAGCCGGCCGAACAGGCCGAGCAGGTCTTTCGAGGACATGCCGAGCTCTTTGGCGAGCTCGAAAATTCTGGGTTTACCGGTTGCCATGCAATCCTTCAAAGATACGGCCCCCGAAGGCGCCGTCCGCCAATTACGTCATTCTACGACTGCTCCGTGATCCGGAGTGGGTCCGGCGCGCTGGCCGGGGAGTCACCATTGTAGCAGAGCCTCTCCACTAAACCCCGGATAACGCTTGTTCTTTGCGACCCGTTCCGCGCATTCGCGCGAGCACAGGTACGCGCCCCGCCCGTCTTGCCGCTTGCCCCGGTCGGCGAGCCACCGGCCGCCCCGGCGGACGAACCGCCGGAGCGCCGGCTGCGGGAAGACGGTCCGGCAGCCGGCGCACGTCCGCTGCGGGATCATTCCGCCGTGAACATCTCCCGCTTGAACTCCTCGAGCCGGCGCAGCAGCTCGTCCTGGTCGATCGCCGCCTCTTCGCCTTCTTCGCCTTCGGCCGCGACCGCCGCCTCGTCCGGAGTCTCCGTCGCCGCCTGCTCGGTCGCCCGCGCCTCGCGCTCCGCGGCGTAGCGCTCGCGCGCCTCCGCGGCCTCGGAGTCGCTGGTGATGTCGAGGCGCCAGCCGGTGAGCCGGGCCGCGAGCCGGACGTTCTGCCCCTCGCGCCCGATCGCCAGCGAGAGCTGGTGGTCGGGGACGACGACCAGCGCGATCCCCTCGTCCTCGTAGAGCTCGACGCCGAGGACTTTCGCCGGCGCCAGCGCGTTCGCGATGAAGGCCGGGAGGTCGGGCGCCCAGCGGATCACGTCGATCTTCTCGCCGCGCAGCTCGTCGGAGACGTTTCCGATCCGCGAGGACTTCGGCCCGAGGCACGCGCCGACGGCGTCGATCTCCGGGCGCTTCGAGGTGACCGCGACCTTGGTGCGCGCGCCCGGCTCGCGGGCGATCGCCATGATCTCGACGATGTCGTCCTGGATCTCCGGGACCTGGAACTCGATCAGCCGCTGCACGAGCCCTTCGGCCGCGCGCGAAAGCACGACCAGCGGGCCTTTGTTCGTCTTGCGCACGTCGAGGACGTACGCGCGGATGCGGTCGTTGATGCGGTAGTTCTCGCGCGAGACCTGCTCGCTGAACGGGAGCAGCGCCTCGGTCTTGCGGTCGTCGAGCAGCACGTACATGTTGCGCTGCTCGTAGCGCTGCACGGTGCCGAGCACGATGTCGTGCAGCTTCGCGCTGTACGTGTTGTAGACGGTGTCGCGCTCGGCCTCGCGGATGCGCTGCACGATGACCTGCTTCGCGGTCTGCGCGGCGATGCGGCCGAAGTCGCGCGGCGTGACGACCTCGTCGTAGAAGTCGCCCGGCTCGTAGCGCGCGCCGGCCTCGCTCTTCGCGATCTCCAGCTTCGGATCGGTGACCTCGCCGTCGTTCACCACGGTGCGGCGGTGATAGACCTGGTAGTCGCCGGTCGTGCGGTCGATCGTGACGATCGCGTTCGCCTCGCCGCCGAAATTCCGCTTGTAGGCCGAGATCAGCGCGGCTTCCAGCGCTTCGAGCAGGGACTCGAAGCTGATGTTCCGTTCGTTCTCGATCTCGCGGAGCGCCGCGATCATCTCTGCGTTCATCGGTTCTTCTCTCGTTGTTTCGCGCGCTGGAGATCGGCGCGCACGTCGTACTCCAGGTTCGCCGACTTGATGACGGCGATCGGGATGGGAAGCTCGCCGCCGCCGCCGCGCTCGAGGATCACGTTCGTCCCGCGGACGCCGCCGAGCTTGCCGCGATGGGTCTTCGCGTTCTCGATGGCGAGCGTGGTCACGATCTTCGCGTCGCGGCCGGTGAAGCGGTCGTAGTCGGACGGTTTGGTGAGCGGGCGGTTCAGACCGGCCGACTCGACCTCGAGCGTGTACGGATCGGGGAAGGCGTCGAGCGCGGCGTTGATCCGCGAGGCGATCCGCTCGCACGTCCCGATGTCGATCCCGCCTTCGCGGTCGACCGTGACGTGCAGCGCGGCGTTCTGCCGGTGCCGGTGCACCGACGACGAGACGATCTCGACGTCGCGGAACTCCGGCTGGTGCGGCAGCGCGTGCACGACTCGTTCGAATGCCTCGCTGAACAGCGTCTTCTCGCCGTGCGGCTCCACCGCGACCTCCTTCCTTCCCTCGTACAACAGAGAAGCGCGGGCAGTGCCCACGCTTCCAGCGTCAAACTCCGTCCGCCATCATACGATAAGGACGCGTTTTTCGCAATCTCAGAGATGGCGGGGGACGGGCGTGCGGAGCGAGCCGGGGACGACCGGCTGGATGCGCTTGTCGGTGCACGAGACGTCGACGTACTCGACGACCGGCTTGAGGTCGGGCGGCCGGTCGGGGATGTAGGGCCGCGGAAAGCCGCCAATGATGTGCGGGAGCGGGGTCGGTGGCGGCGGCTGCGGGGGGTCGGTGATCCAGAACGCGCGGCAGACCTCCCGGCCGAAGATGTCCTTCTTCCGCTCGAAGACGTAAGCGACCGAGTCGGCGTGCATGACGGTCCGCGAGACGCGGATGATCCCGAAGGTCGCGGCGAGGACCTCGGCCGGCGGGGCGACCGACTTCTCGTACTCGTCGACGGCGGCGCCCGGGTCGAGGCCGCCGGTGTAGTGGCCGGGCTGGACGGGTCCGTGCGGGAGGAGCGC
>DATHLL010000003.1:0-2667 GCA_035488195.1 Candidatus Elarobacter sp.
CAGATCTTGCGCCACTCGCGACCGTCCATCACGAGCATGCGGTCCGACGATTGCGGTCCCTGGCTGCCGGCGTTGTAGTTCGGGAAGCTCTGGTCTTCATCGTTCTGCCAGCGGTCGAGGATCGGCATCACGATCGTCCAGGCCGTCTCGACCGCGTCCCAGCGCGTGAAGAGCGTCGCATCGCCCCGAATCGCGTCGGAGATCAGCCGCTCGTACGCCGGCGCCGAGACGACGCCGAAGCCGGTGCCGTAGTTGAAGTCCATCGACACCGACCGCAGGTGCATCTTCGGGCCCGGCACCTTCGCGTTGAAGCGCAGCGAGATGCCCTCGTCCGGCTGGATCTTCATCACCAGCACGTTGTTCTCGAGCTGGTCGCCGGCCTCGCCGAAGAGGCGGTGCGGGATCGCCTTGAAGCGGATCGCGATCTCCGACATCTTGTGCGCGAGCCGTTTCCCCGAGCGCAGGTAGAACGGGACGTCGGCCCACCGCCAGTTGTCGACCCACAGCTTCACCGCGGCGTACGTCTCGGTGTTCGAGTCCGGCCGCACGTCGGGCTCGTCGCGGTACGCGGGGACCGCCTTGCCGGCGATCGCGCCGGCGTCGTACTGCCCGCGCGCGGTGTCGAGCGTGACGCGCGAACGGTCGAGCGGGCGCACCGCGCGGAGCACCTTGAACTTCTCGTCGCGGATCGAGTCGGCGTCGGAGGAGACCGGCGGCTCCATCGAGACCAGCGCGAGCAGGTTCATCACGTGGTTCTGGATCATGTCGCGGAGCGCGCCGGCATTGTCGTAGTAGCCGCCGCGCTGCTCGACGCCGACCGTCTCCGCCGCGGTGATCTGCACCGAGTCGACGTAGCGGCGGTTCCAGATCGGCTCGAAGATCACGTTCGCGAACCGCAGCGCCATGATGTCCTGGACCGGCTCTTTGCCGAGGTAGTGGTCGATCCGGTAGACCTGCTTCTCGTCGAAGACCTTCTCGACTTCGGCTTGCAGCGCGCGCGCCGACTCGAGGTCGGTTCCGAACGGCTTCTCGATGATGATGCGCGTCCAGCCCTTCGCGTTGTCGCGCGGGCCGAGGGCGTCCTTGTCGAGCTTGTCGATGATCTTCCCGAACACCGAGGGCGGCGTGCTCAGGTAGAAGAGGCGGTTGCCCCCGGTGCCGAGCTCCGCGTCGTTGCGCTCGAGGCGCTCGCGCAGCTTGTTGAAGCAGTTGTCGTCGTCGAAGTCGCCGGAGACGTAGAAGATGTGGCTCGCGAAGTCGCTCCAGAGCGGCTCTTTGGGCGGGTTCCGCGAGAACTGCTCGACCGCCTTGCGCATCTCTTCGCGGAACTCGTCGTCGCTGTACTCCGAGCGCGAGAAGCCGACGATGCCGAAGTTCGTCGGGAGGATCCCCTCGAGCCGCAGGTTCCACATCGCCGGCATCAGCATGCGCTTCATCAGGTCGCCGCTGGCGCCGAAGAAGATCACGTTGCACGGGTCGGTGATGCGGTCGACGGCGAGCCCCTTGCGCAGCGGGTTCGCCGCGACGCCGCTCGCTGTGGCCGTCATTCCGCCTTGACGGCGTGGCCGCCGAACTGGTTCCGCAGCGCGGCGATCACCTTCGCGCTGAACGACTCGTCCTGGCGCGAGACGAAGCGCGAGAGCAGGGACATCGTGATCACCGGCGCGGGAACGTCCTCGTCGATCGCGGCCTGCACGGTCCAGCGGCCCTCGCCGGAGTCGGCGACCCAGCCTTTGATCTGGGCGAGGTCCGGATCTTCCCTGAGCGCGAGCTCGAGCAACTCCAGCAGCCACGACCGCACGACCGAGCCGTAGCGCCAGATCGACGCGAGCTGGTGCAGGTCGTACTTGTACTCGGATTTCTCCAGGATCTCGAAACCCTCGCCGTACGCGGCGAGCATCCCGTACTCGATCCCGTTGTGGACCATCTTCGAGAAGTGCCCCGCGCCGCTCGGCCCGACGTGCGCGTAGCCGCCCTCGGGCGCGAGCGTGAGGAAGATCGGCTCGACCCGCTTCACCGCGTCGTCGTCGCCGCCGACCATCAGGCAGTAGCCGTTCGCGAGCCCCCAGACGCCGCCCGACGTCCCGGCGTCGACGAACGAGACGCCGCGTTCCTTGCAGCGCGCGTAGCGTTCCTTCGAGTCGGTCCAGCGCGAGTTGCCGCCGTCGACGATCACGTCGCCCTGCTGGAGGATCCCGAGCAGATCGTTGATCGTCGAGTCGGTCGGCGGCCCAGCCGGCACCATGATCCACACCGCACGCGGCGGCGTCAGCTTCGAGACCAGGTCTTGCAGCGAGCTCGCGCCGGTCGCGCCGTCGCCTACGGTGCGCTGCACCGCTGCCGGATCGCGGTCGTACGCGACGACGGTGTGGCCGCCGCGGATCAGCCGCGTCGTCATGTTCGCGCCCATGCGGCCGAGGCCGATCATCCCGAGCTGCATCGCTACGCCTTCGCGCTGACGGCGGCTTCGAGCGCGGAGGCGAGCGCTTCGAGCCCGGCTTTGGGATCGCCGGGGAAGTGGACGCGAATCCCGCGCCGGTTGCGTTTGTCGAGCGACTCGAAATCACCGAGCGCCTGCGAGCGCTGCAGCGTCCGGAACCCGACCATCCCGGGGATCGGGAGATCGAACGGCGGGTCGTAGGTCACCTGGAAGAAGACGCCCTCGTT
>DATHLL010000004.1:0-3742 GCA_035488195.1 Candidatus Elarobacter sp.
GCCGCCGCGGAACCGCCGGCCGCCGAGCCGGCTGCGACTCCGGCACGCCGCCAAACCACCCGGCGCGGCGCGGCCGCCGCCGGCGAAGCGGCGACGAGCGCCGCGGCGCCCACCGCCACGGCCGAAGCCGCTCCGGCGACGAAGCGGACCACGCGCGCGCGGAAGACCTCCGACGAGACGACGGCCGCGCCCGCACGGGCGAAGAAGTCGGCCGCCGGCGCGACCGCCGCCGCGAAGAAGACCCCGGCGCGCAAGACCGCCGCGAAGAAGGCCCCGGCGAAGAAAGCCGCCGGCTCGAAGGCAGCGGCGAAGAAGTCGGCGGGCAGCCGCAAGACGACGGCCGCGAAGAAGACGACCAGCCGCAAGAAGACCTAGCCGGCGACAGCGTCGTCCGCCCCAACAACGAAGCACCCCCGGCGAACGCCGAGGGTGCTTTCGTGTCGCGGTGCCGGGTGGCGCGCTAGTGCGTCGGGTTCGCCTGCGCGATGCGGCCGTTGATGAAGTTCACGGCGGCGACGAGCTGCGGGTCCTGCGCGATGTCGCCGGGCCGGATCTTCTGGTCCTTCGCGATCTCGCTCTTGATCTCGGGCTCGATCCCGACCGCGTTGATGTCGCGGCCCTTCGGCGTGAAGTAGCGCGCGGTCGTGATCTTCACCGCCGAGCCGTCGCGCATCGGGAAGATCGTCTGCACGACGCCCTTGCCGAACGTCTTCGTGCCGACCAGCGTTCCGACGCCGCTGTCCTGGATCGCGCCGGCGGTGATCTCGGAGGCCGAAGCGGTGTACTGGTTCACCAGCACCGCGAGCGGGCGCGGCGCGATCGCCGTGTTCTCTGCGTCGTACTCGGTGTCGGTGCCGGCGCGTGACTGCACGCTGACGATCGGGCCGCTCGCGATGAACTTCGAGGAGACGTCGACCGCCGCGTTCAGATAGCCGCCGCCGTTGTAGCGCAGGTCGAGGACGTACGCCTTCGCGCCCTGCGAGTCGAGCCGCTTGAGCGCGGTGTTCAGCTCCTGCGCGGTCGTCGAGCCGAAGACGGCGAGATCGACGTAGCCGATGCTGCCGGGGAGCATCTTCGCGGTGACGCTCGGCTGGTGGATCGTCTCGCGCGTGATCGTCACCGGGCCCATCGCCTTGCCGTCGCGCTGGATGGTGAGCCGCACGCGCGTCCCGGGATCGCCGCGCAGCGCCTTGGTGACGAGCTGCTGCTCGGCGGAGAGCCGCTTGTCGGCCTCCTTGTGCGCCGCGATCGCGGGCGCGAGCAGCGCCGGAACCGGCGTGCCGTCGATCGCGGTGATCAGGTCGTCGTTCGCGATCCCCGCCTTGTCGGAGGGACCGTCGAGGATGACGTTCTGCACGTGCAGGAAGTTCGTCTTGTCGTCGATCTCGTACGAGATCCCGACGCCGCCGAACGAGGTGCCGTCGAGGCCTTCGTTCAGCGCTGCGTACTCTTTCGGCGTGAGGAAGACCGTGTAGCGGTCCTTCACCGAGCCGAGGACGCCGTTGATCGCCGCGTACGTGATCTGCGTGGAGGGCGAGAGCGAGTCGGCCGGCTCGACCTTCGAGCCGTACTCGCTGACCGCGGTGGTGACCTCGCGGTTGAGCGCCTCGAGGTTGGTGAGGTCGTCGTCGCTCGCGCGCAGCGCGGGCAGGTTCGGGTTGGCGACGTGGTGCTTCTTCAGCAGCTCGATCATCGCCGTGCGCGCGCCGTCGAGCGCCGCCTGCTTGTCGACCTTCTTGTAGAAGTCGGAGGTGAGGTGCTTGTAGCTCAGCACGAGCTCTTCGGTCTGCGTGCTGCTGAGCGTCTGCGCCGCGGCGGTCGCGGCGGGGACGTGGGCGGTCGCAAGCGTGAGAAGGGCGGCGAGGGCGACGGGGACGAGGCGTTTCATGAGGCGGTACTCTTGCTTTCGATGATCTTCTTGGCGGCGCTGAGCTGCTGGTCTTTCGGGGTGTCGATCAGAGGCTGATCGGTTCGCTGCGGGACGACGACGTCGGGGACGATCCCCTTCTTGTGGATGTCGCGGCCCTTCGGCGTGACGTAGCGCGCGGTCGTGATCTTCAGCGCGCCGCGGTCGGGGAGCGTGTAGAGGCTCTGCACGACGCCCTTGCCGTAGGTCTTCTCACCGACGAGCGTGCCGACGCCGTAGTCCTGGATCGCGCCGGCGGTGATCTCCGAGGCGCTCGCGGTGTACTTGTTCACCAGCACGACGAGCGGTTTCGCGTCGATCGTGCGGCCGCTCGCGGTCTTCACGTCGCGGTTGCCGGCGCGGTCGATCGTCGAGACGATCGTCCCCTGCGGGACGAACAGGCTCGAGATGTCGACCGCCGCGTCGAGCAGTCCGCCGCCGTTGTAGCGCAGGTCGAGGATGTAGCCGCGGACGTTTTGCTTCTTGCCGTCGAGGAACGCGCTGCGCACTTCGTCGGCCGAGTTCGAGCCGAAGTCGGAGAGCCGCACGTACTCGATCCCGTTCTCGACCTTCGCGCGCACCGACGGAACGTGGATGTCGTCGCGGGTGACGTGCAGCGTCGTCGGCGCGTCGCTGCCGTGGTGCTTCACCGTGAGCGAGACCACCGAGCCCTTCGGCCCGCGGATCTGCTGCTCGACGGCGTCGATCTTCTCGCCCATCGTCGAGCGGCCGTCGACCGCGAGGATCGCGTCGCCCGGCCGCACGCCGGCCTTGATCGCGGGGTTGCCTTCGATCGGGTTGGCGGTGATCGCGCCGGTCTTCTGGTCCTGCTGGATGTAGACGCCGATCCCGCCGAAGTTGCCGCCGCGGAGCTGCTCGTCGAGCCCGGCGATCTCTTGCGGCGTCAGGTAGGTCGTGTACGGGTCGCCCAGCCCGCCGAGCATCCCGATGAGCGCGACCTGCGTGTAGGTCTTCGCGGGCGCCAGGTTCGCGTAGCGCGACTGCACGCTGGTCAGCGTCCGCTCGAGGATCGCGAGGTCGCGGGTGCGGTCGCCGGTCGCCAGGTTCTTCGGGACCTGCGGGTTCTCGACGGCCTTCGCCTTGAGGAACGCGGTCAGCGCCTTCTGCTCGCCGCTGACCAGGAGCTGGTCGGCGACCGGCTTGTAATAGGCGTGCTCGACGCGCTCGTAGGCGAGCGCGAGCATCTGCTTCTGCTGGTCGCCGCGGCCGAGCAGCGTGGCGATGTCGAGCCCGACGATCTGCTCGCCGGCCCCGATGACGATCGGCGGCGGCTCGGCGGACGCGGCGGCGCGCTCGGCATAGACGGCGCCGCCGGCGGCGGCGAGCGCGACGACGAGGGCGGCTGACAACAAGCGGGTGCGGGCGGTCAAACGGCGGTCCTTCGGGGTGCGTGGGCGGCGAGTCGGTACTCCTTGAACCCGCACGATGAAAGGATTGTTCCATCGCCCCACGAGGCTTTAACCGTAGTGGATTCGCCTGAGACCGGCCCTAGAGCCGGCCTCAGACGAATCCTTCGCGTTCGCGCTACGCGCGAGCCGCCCACTTCGGCCAGCAGGCTACCGTAGATACGACATCGGGTCGACGGGGCGGCCGTTGATGCGGACTCCGAAGTGGAGGTGGGGGCCGGTCGAGCGGCCGGTCGAGCCCGAGGCGGCGATCGCCTGCCCGCGCTGAACCGTCTGGCCGACGCCGACGAAGATGTGCGAGAGGTGGCAGTACTCGGTCGAGAGCCGGCCGCCGTGGTCGATGATGATGTAGTTGCCGCAGCCGCCGTCGTCCCAGCCGGCGATGATGACCTTGCCCTCGGCGGCGGCG
>DATHLL010000005.1:0-3488 GCA_035488195.1 Candidatus Elarobacter sp.
AAGCGAAGCTGCGCGCGGCGTACGTCGTCCTCGACGCGAACGAGCGCCGGACGTTCATCGCGAACCGCGTCGCCGAGCTCGCGGCCGCCGAAGGGCTAACGTTTCCCGACGACCCCGCGCTGCTCGAGGAGGTGGCAGGGCTCGTCGAGTGGCCCGTCCCGCTGATCGCTTCGATCGACGCCGTGTTCATGGCCCTCCCGCGCGAAGTGTTGACGACGACGATGCGCGCGAACCAGAAGTACTTCGCGCTCGAGACCGCCGACGGAACGCTCGCGCCGCGCTTCGCGCTGGTCGCGAACGTCGCCGCCCCCGACGGCGGCGCCGCGATCGTCGCCGGAAACGAGCGCGTGCTGCGCGCGCGGCTCGCCGACGCGCGGTTCTTCTGGGATCACGATCGCAAGACGCCGCTCGAAGAGCGCGTCCCGGCGCTCGCGAACCTCGTCTTCCACGCGAAGCTCGGCACGCTGATGGAGAAGGTGCTGCGCATCAAGTCGCTCGCCGTCGAGCTGGCGACGACCGCCGGCGCCGGTGAGACGATCGAGCTCGTCAACCGCGCCGCCACGCTGTGCAAGGCCGATCTCGTGACCGGGATGGTCGGCGAGTTCCCGGAGCTGCAAGGGAAGATCGGGCGCTACTACGCGCTCGCCGAAGGCGAGGACGTGCGCGTCGCCGACGCGATCGCCGAGCACTATGCGCCGCTCGGCCCGAGCGACCGCTGCCCGACCGCGCCGGTCTCGGTCGCGGTCGCGCTCGCCGACAAGATCGACACGCTCGCCGGCTTCTTCGCGATCGGCGAGAAGCCGACCGGATCGAAAGACCCCTTCGGGCTGCGACGCGCGGCGCTCGGCGTGATCCGGCTGATCGTCGAGAACCGGCTGCGGCTGCGTCTCACGCCGGCGTTCACCGCCGCGTTCGAGGCGTACGCGAAGACGCTCCCGGAGATCGCGCGCGACACCGCGCCCGGCGCTCGGAGCGGCGCCGAGGTCGCGCGCGAGCTGCTCGAGTTCTTCGCCGACCGCCTCAAGGCGCATCTGCGCGAGACCGGCGTCCGCCACGACCTCATCTCGGCTGTCTTCGCGCTCGGCGACGAGGACGATCTGGTGCGGCTGCTCGCGCGCGTCGACGCGCTCGGCACGTTCCTCGCCAGCCCCGACGGCGCAAACCTGCTGACGGCGTACAAGCGCGCCTCGAACATCGTGCGCCGCGAAGAGAAGAACGACGCGGCGCGCTACGACGGCGAGCCCGATCCGGCGCTCTTCGCGCAGCCCGAGGAGGGCGCGCTCTTCACCGAGCTGCAGCGCGCGACGCCGGAGATCGCGGAGCGGGCCGCGCGCGAGGACTTCGCCGGCGCGATGGGGGCGCTGGCGCGGCTGCGCCCGTTCGTCGACGTCTTCTTCGACCGGGTCACGGTGAACGCCGACGACCCGGCGCTGCGCGCGAACCGGCTGCGGCTGCTCTCCGGGATCCGCTCCGCGCTCGGCGCCGTGGCGGACTTCTCGAAGATCGAGGGGTAAAGGGAGCGCGCGATGAGCTGGGACTGGATCGAGGGATCGCGCGCGTTCGACGTGACCTGGGGGCTGGCGAGCGGCGCGCTCTGCCTCGCGCTCGCGGTCCCGATGCTGTGGTGGTGGCTCCCCGAGCACCGGCGCTCGTTCTTCGCCCGCGCGGTCGATCCGCACCATCGCCTGCAGCTCGCGTACGGGCTGTTCTGCATGGCGATGGCCGGGACGGACGTCGGCTGCCGACTCATCCCGCACGACGACCTGCCGCTCGTGCATCCGGCCTTCTTCCTGATCACCGTCGCGCTCGTCGTCGCGTTCGCGCCGCGCGTCGTCGCGATGCTGCGCACCTCGCCGGCGAAGACGCGCACGTGAGCGCCGATCGCGGCGAAACGGAACCCCGCCGCGGCAGACGCGCGCTGACGCATACGGCCGCGGCCGTCGCAGCCATCGCCGCGCTCGGGGCCGCCGCGTTCGCCGCGACCGGCGTCGTGACGCTGCCGACCCAGTGGAAGATCCGCGCCGCCGACGGTCCGGTCGCGACGGTCGGGACGCTGCCGACCGGGCTCGCGCTCTCGCGCGACGGCTCGCGGCTCTTCGAGCTCGAGGCCGGATACCGCAAGCCCGCGCTGCGCGTCCTCGACGCGGCGACGCTGCAAGAGCTCCGCAGCGTGCAGCTCGCCGGCGCCTTCGGCGCGCCGCTGCGCGACGCAGACGGTGACGGCGTCTGGGTCGCGGTCGCCGGGACGTTCCAGGAGCTGATCGCGCACGTCGACACCTCGTCCGGCACGGTCGACCGGACCGTCTCGCTCCCGGTGCCGTTCTATCCCGCGGCGCTCGCGCGCGATCCGCGGACCGGGACGATCGCCGTCGCCGGCGACCTCGCGAACCGCGTCGCGCTGGTCAACCGCGAGCCGCGCGTCGCCGCGACGATCGACGCGGGACGCCACCCCGCCGCGGTGCTGTACGCGAGCGACGGCCGCACGCTGTACGTCGCCGACCGCGGCTCCGACGTCGTCGAGGCGTTCGCGGCGAACGGCGCGCGCCGCGCGCGGATCACCGTCGGCCTGCACCCGGTCGCGCTCGCGAGCGACGGCAAGCTGCTCTACGCGGCGGTCAGCGACGACGACACCGTCGCGGTGATCGACCTGGCGACGAACCGGCTGGTGCAGCGCGCGCGGATCCCGTTCGCGCGCAGCGACGCGGTCGGCACCTCGCCGAACGCGCTGACGCTCGACGGCGACCGCCTCTACGTGCCGTGCGGCGCGGCGAACGCGGTCGCCGTGTTCCGCACCGGTCCGCACGGGCTTACCGCGCTCGGCGCGATCCCCGCCGGCTGGTACCCGACCGCGGTCGCGGTCGACCGCGCGCACGGCGCGCTGTTCGTCGCGAACGGCAAGGGCGAGTCGGGCCACGCGAACCCGGGCTACACCGGCCGCGGCGACACCGGCTACGTCGCGGCGAACCTCGCCGGCTCGATTCGCCGCATCGCGATCCCGGCCGACGACGCGCTGGCGCGCGGGCTCGGCGACGTGCGCGCCCTCGCGCAGCACGAGAACGCCCCCGCGAGCAGCGTCGTGCGCGCCGGCGGACCGATCCGGCACGTCATCTACGTCATCAAGGAGAACCGCTCGTACGACCAAGTGCTGGGCGACGTCGCGGGCGCCGACGGCGATCCGTCGCTCGTCATGTACGGCGAAAAGGTCACGCCGAACCAGCACGCGATCGTGAAGCGGTTCGGCGTCTTCGACCGTTTCTTCGAGGACGCGCACGTCAGCGCCGACGGGCACAACTGGTCGACCGCGGCGTTCGCGAACGACTACCTCGAGCGGATGTGGCCGCAGAACTACGCGAACCGCCGCGCGTTCTACGACTTCGAGGACGGCGCCGAGGCGTCGGTCCCGCACGCCGGCTACCTGTGGGACGACGCGGCGCGGCACGGCGTCTCGCTGCGCGACTACGGCGAGTTCGTCACCGCCGGCCCGGCCG
>DATHLL010000006.1:0-4818 GCA_035488195.1 Candidatus Elarobacter sp.
GGACTGGGCTCTTCCGGCTATCGGCTGATCGTCTGCAGAGCTAGCCAAGCGCCGGTTGCCCCTCCGACAAACCCGATGCAAGCCCCGAAGATGGCGCCCGGGGTTCCTCCGGCCTGATACCCCCCGAATGCCACGAGAGCCATAACCGTTGGTATCCCGACGGCGATCCACACTCGCACGAAGAGCCAACGACGCGGCGTCACGTTGGAGGACGCGTACCCGTCATCCTCAGAGTGCATTCGCGAGCACTCGGGCAGCCGACTCACTTTGTCGCTTGGGCTGACCGAAAGAGCCATCTTGCGTTCCTCAGTCAGCGGGCATAGACCTCGGGCACGGCCCCGAGGTGGTTCAACTGGGAGAGCGCGCGGCTGTCCACCGCGAGATGCCGGTTCGACTCCGGCCCCTCGGGGTCCATGGACACCGAAGGCCCGCCGAAAGGCGGGCCTTCGAGTAGTTCAACGTTGTGCGCGGCTGTCCGACTTCATCGTAGCGCTCGGGTGTCCTCGCAGACACTGGCGCAAGCGAGCGCACGAGGTAAGCCGCGCTTAGTGTCTGACACCTTCGGTGTCAGACACTAAGAGTTCGAAGTGCGGAGTGCGTAACTGAAGACTCGGGCATGCCGCGGTTCTGGTGCCCGATCGACGCACAAGTCCGAAAGAGACACTTGCGAGAGGTCGCGCGGCCGGATCGTCGCCTCGGCGCTTGGCGATCGGCGACTCGGCGAGCTAGATTTGGCTGCGCGCAGTTGTAGCTCCGGGACCTGCGCGAACCGGAGGGAAATGCAAGGTTGGAAGTGGCGTCGGCCGACGCTGCGCACCCACGCTCGTCCGCGCCGCTGGCCCTTTGTTGTCCGCTGGGGGCCGACCTGTGCGCTCGTCCTGCTGTGTGCCGGCAGCCTCGAGTTGCAGGCCTCGCCGGGGGATTACGGCGAGGACGCCGGGCCTGCGATGCGCGCGCTGATCACGGGTCACGTGGGGCGATTCCTGGCGGAACAGCCGCTGATGGGGAGCTTCGCGATCCTCGCCCGCGCGCCGTTTGCGCTCGTCGCGCACCTCGCCGGGGGCAGCGATGTCGCCGTCTACGACGCCGGGGTCCTCGCCTGCGTTCTCGCCCTGAGCGCGTTCACGCTCCTGCTCGTGCGGCGAAGCGCGACATCGCCGAATCATCTCTTGCTCGTCGTCGTCCTCGCAATGCTCACCCCGGCAACGCGCGCAGCGGTCACCGCCGGCCACCCGGAAGAGATCCTCGGCGCGGTGCTGTGCGTGGCGGCCGTGCTGCTGGCGCGTGGGCGGGCGCTCTGGGCCGGCGTCCTGCTCGGACTCGCCGTGTCGACCAAGCAATGGGCGTTTCTCGCCGTCATCCCGGTCATCGCCGCCGCACCCCGCGGCCGGCGGCTCTTCGCCGGAGTCGCGGCGGCTGCGGTCGGGGCGCTGCTCACCCTGCCGCTGGTCGCGGGCAATCCCGCGGCCTTTGCACACACCTCGACCGAAGCCGCAACATCACCGACGACGGTCGGACGCGCGAGCGTCTGGTTCCTGCTCGCGGTCCCGCGAAGGCTGCCACTTCATCTCGGGCCCGGTTTCCCCGCGTCGGTCACGAGTTACCACCTCGCCGGCTGGCTCGCGCAGCTCACGCACCCGCTGATCATCGTCTTGCTGCCGTTGCTCGCGGTCGTTCTCTGGCGTCGAGGCTGTGATCCGCTCGCGATCCTCGCGCTCCTCCTGCTCGAGCGCTGCGTGCTCGATCCGGTTGACAACGAGTACTACCACGCACCCTTTCTGCTCGCGTTGCTCGCCTATGAGGTCATATCCCGTCGCAGAGCAATCCCGGTCCTGACGCTCGTCTCCTGGTGCGGGCTCTGGGTGACGTTCGACATGCTCGACGTGCACGGCGCTGCCCCGTCGCTCACCAACGCGGTCTACCTCCTCTGGACGACTCCGGTCGCGATCGCGCTTCTCGTCCAGGCGACGCCCCGTCCACTCGGGCGCCGCGGCTGGCTGCGAACCACCGATCGACGCGGGCCAACGCTTTCGGCGTCCGGCTCTCTGAGTCTCTCTTCAGCCGTCGACGAGCAACCCGTCGAGCGGCCCGAGCAGACCGCGCGCGCGGCGCGACACACCCGGTAGGAGCGCGAGCCGGTGCGTCAACGCCTCGCCACGCGTGAGGCGCGCGCGCTGCTCCTCGGCGCACGGCCGCCAGCGGTTGTCGACGACGTCGACGACTTCTCCCTCGAGCTCGCTCTCGGAGCACTCGAGGTGCTCGGACCAGAGCCGCAGCCGCAGCGCGCGCGCAACGCGTTCGTCTGCGACGACGAGGTTCGCCTCGGTGTCGTTGAACAGCGAATGCTCGTTGAGGTTCGCCGACCCGATCGTCATCCAGCGGTCGTCGACGATCGCGATCTTCGCGTGCACGTACACGTGCTGCGGCGGCTGCGTTCCCGATTGGAAGAGCGTGCAGGCGAGGAACCGGCGCCCCTTGTCGGCTGCGGCGAGCGTCCCGAGCTGGCCACGCGTGTCGTCGGCGCCGTTGTTCGGCCGCGCCGGGAGCACGACGACGAGGCGGAAGTCCGGGTGCGGCGGGTTGCGGAGCTTCTCCGCGAGGACGGTGACGACCTCGGGCGACCAGAGGAACTGGCTCTCGAGGTAGACGAACCGCTGCGCGCCGCGCAACGCGGCGACATACGCCTCCAGGATCGAGAACTCCCCGTGCGCCAGGTCGGCGTAGATGTGCTCCGGAACGGTGCGCGTGAACTGCACCGTCACGCCGCCGGCCGGCGACGGCGAACCGACGTCGACGTGCTCCCCCGTGACCGCGCGCCAGCGGAGCGCGAAGTGCGCGGCGACGTCCCCCACGACGGGGCCTTCGACGCGCGCGGCCGCGTCGTGCCAGCCGACCGAGCCGCGAGCCGGATGCTCGCTCGTGTCGAAGCGGTCGCCGGCGAGCGTGGTGAGGTCGATGCCGCCGACGAACGCCACGCGGTCGTCGACGACCACGAGCTTCTCGTGGTGGCAGTGCATCGGCCGCTCGCGCGCGTCGAGCGCGGTACGGATCCGCGTGCCGCCCGCGAGCTGCTCCAGTGCGTCCGCGGACTCGCCGCGGTCGGGGTGGAAGAGCGGAAGCGGTGACCCGGCCCACGCGAGGACGCGCACGTCCGCGCGTTCGGCCGCCTCGGCGAGCACCTTGCGCAACGTCAGCCCGCGTTCGCCGAGCTCGAAGTCGGGCGAGAAGAACCAGCCGGCGAGATGCACGTGCGACCGTGCGGAGCGAATCGCCTCGACGATCGCCGGGAGCGCCTCGTGCCCGTCCACGAAGAGGTCGAGCGCGTTTCCGTCCCGGGGCGGCGAGGCGGTCGATGCCCAGTCGCCGGGAGGCGCGTCGAGCGCCTGGAGCGCGCCGATCCGCGCCAGGCGCCGGCGGTGATGGGCGCGCACCGTCCGCTCGATTCCGGCGCCGAGCTTCGCGTCGATGTGGCCGAGCAGAGTCGTCATCCGCGCCCGCGCGGATTCCCCGGAACGCCCGGTTCGAAGCGTTCTAGTTCTTCGCGGGCTTTGCGAACCACTTCGTGAGCGGCCCGCCGCAGGTTCCCCCGGTGCCGTTCAGCCAGTCGTGCACCATCTGGGCCGACTGCTTCGGCGTCCGGTCGGCGTAGAAGAGACCCGACTGCCAGCCGGAGAGCGGTACCTCGTCGATCAGGTGGAAGATGTTCACGAGCCGCACGTTCGCGTCGCACGCGACCGTCGAGAGCATCGCGTAGTACCAGCTCTCCTGGTAGTCCTCGGTCGCGTACTTGCCGTAGACGCCGCCCGCCGCGCCCGCGGAGAGCTCCTGGCCGCTGTATGCCTGCGCCTTCGTCACGGGGTAGCCCGTCTGGATGCCGACCTCGTTGAGGCTGACCGGCAGGCCGCCGCCCGTCTGCTGGCCGATCGTCTTCTGCCGCGTGCCGTGGAAGCCATCGTAGAACGCCTGGTAGATGCGCGGCAGGTTCGACACCGTCGCGTCGTTCGGGTCGGAGTAGCCCGTGTCGAACGAGAGCGACTGCGGGATCGGGTAGGGATGGAAGTCGAGCCCGTCCATGATCCCGGTCGTGCGGTGCGTCTTCTGCGCGAACGCGCGGAACCACGCGCCGAGATCCTGGAGGAAGCGCACCGGCGAAGTGGACGAGTCGGATGCCGCGCGCGGGTTGTCGTTCCCGCGCGGTGAGAGGCCGACGCCCCACACGAAATCCGACGGGTTCGTGCTCTTGATCGCCGTGTACGCCGCGGCGAGCGCGCGTCCGCACACCTCGGCCGACTGGTTGTGACCCGACGTGTCCCACTGCGGGTTGAGGAACAGCGGCTGGTTGCACTCGTTCATGACCACGAACTGCTGCACGCCCGGGAACGCCGACGCCACGCGCCCCGCCCACGAGGCGAACTGCTGGATGTGCGCGGTGTCGCCGCACGCCTCAGGATCAGTCGACGGAGCGCACGACTTCCCGTCGGTGAGCGCCTGCGAATGCAGCGGGTAGAGGTCGAGCTCGATCGAGACCTTCTCTTTCGCGGCCGCCTGGATCGCCGCCGTGATCGCCGCCTGGTTCGCGATCGTCGTAGGGGAGCCCTCGTCCCACTGCAGCGTCAGCGTGTCGACCTTGAGGCCGTAGTTGTACATCGTCCCGTAGAACCACGACGAGAACGCGCCGATCTCGCCGGCGTCGTCGTTTACACCGACGGTGATGTCGGCGTGCGCCGCACCCGCGAGCGCGAGCACGGCGAACGGGACGAGCAGCAGCCGCTTCACCCGTCAACCTTCGCAGACTTCGCGGACGGCAGCGCGATCCTG
>DATHLL010000007.1:0-7689 GCA_035488195.1 Candidatus Elarobacter sp.
ACGTGAAGACGCGCTGCATCCTCCACGGCTTCGCGGTCGCTCGCGTCGAGCGAGGCGAGCCGGTCGAGACCCACGACCTCGAGACCCGCGCCCGCGCCGAGATCGCCCTCCGCACCCCCGCCGCCGCCTAACCCGGCACGACTTCGCGGTCACGGCGCCGAACGCGGCGCACCGCTTGAGACCGACGGCCACGAACCCCGTCCGGCGCGCCCGGCGTCTCGGACGGGACGATCTTCCGCTCGACACCGTCGAACTCTCGCGCGCGCTGATCGGCAAGCTGCTGGTTCGGGTGCGCGAGGGGGAGACGCTGGCCGGGCGGATCGTCGAGACCGAGGCGTACTTCCCGGACGATCCGGCGTCGCACGCCTTTCGCGGGAAGACGCGGCGGAACGCGGCGATGTTCGGGCCGCCGCTCCACGCCTACGTGTACTTCATCTACGGCGCGAACTGGTGCCTGAACGTGACCGCCGAGGCCGACGGGGTCGGCGCGGCGGCGCTGGTCCGCGCCTGCGAGCCGGTCGCCGGGACCGACACCATGCGCGCACTGCGGGGGCGCGAGGGGCTGAAGGATCGCGAGCTCGCCCGGGGACCGGGCAACCTGTGCCGCGCGCTCGGGATCGGCCCGGAGTTCGACGGCGCCGACCTCGCGACCGACCGCCGGCTCTGGATCGCCGACGACGGCGTCGTTCTCCCGGTCGGGGTCAGCACGCGGGTCGGGATCACCAAGGCCGCGCACGAGCCGCTGCGGTTCTACGCTCGGGGCAACCCGAGCGTCAGCGGCCCGCGCGCCTTGTCGCCTTGACCCGGGCTGTGCTAGACTTCGCACTGTCGCGCGGTCCGCACCGTGGCGATCTTCTCGTTCCTCGGCGTTTCGCGCCGACGAGCGGCCCCGGCAGCCTCGCCGGTGAGCCTCGTCTCGCGAACCGCCCGTCTCCCCGAGGGAGCACTCCGCTGCAGTTCGACAACCGTCCCAATTCCAACGGCCGCCCCGAAGGCGGCGGCCGCCGCCGCCGCTCGCGGCGGAACCGCCAGCGCTTCGAGGGCAACCCGCCCCCGCAGCAGCAGGACGTCTTCACCCAGCCCGAGTTCCCGCAGCCGGTCGGGCCCCCGCTGCTCTCCGCCGAGCAGCTCGCGGAGATGAGCAAAGCCGAGCTCAACGAGCTCGCGAAGACGTTCGAGATCGAGAACCCGACCAAGATCAAGAAGGACGATCTGGTCGCGCAGATCCTCGAGATCCAAGCGCAGCGCAGCGGTCTGGAGAAGGCGAACGGCGTCCTCGACATCCTCCCCGAGGGCTACGGGTTCTTGCGGCGCGAGGGCTATCTCGTCGGCGCCGAAGACATCTACATCTCGCAGTCGCAGATCAGGCGCTTCGAGCTGCGCCGCGGCGATCTCGTCGCCGGCCAGGTGCGCAAGCCGAAGGAGAACGAGAAGTACTACGGGATCGTCAAGGTCGAGACGGTCAACGGCTATCCGCCCGAGTCGATCGCGAACCGCCGCGTCTTCGAGGATCTGACCCCCGAGCCGCCGGCGCAGCGCTTCGTGCTCGAGACGCGCGGCGACGTCGCGCTGCGCGCGCTCGATCTGTTCGCGCCGCTCGGCAAGGGCCAGCGCGCGCTGCTGCTCGCGCCGCCGCGCGCGAACGACGCGGCGCTGTACGGCCGCATCGCCCGCGCGATCGAGGCGAAGGGCGACGCGCACGTGATCCTGCTGCTGCTCGACGAGCGCCCCGAAGCCGTCACGCATCTGCAGCGCACGCTCGACGTCGAGGTCGTCGCGACGACGTTCGAGGAGCATCCCGACAACCACGTCACGACGGCGGAGCTCGTCTTCGAGCGCGCGAAGCGCCTCGCCGAGCTCGGCCAGGACGCGGTCGTGCTCGTCTCCTCGCTCACGCGGCTCGTGCGCGCGTACGCCGCGCTCGGTCACCACAAGGGCACGATGACGCAGCTCGATCCCGCGCTGCTGCAGCGGCCGAAGCGGCTCTTCGGCAC
Organism: Candidatus Elarobacter sp.; assembly: GCA_035488195.1. Taxonomy (GTDB): domain Bacteria; phylum Vulcanimicrobiota; class Vulcanimicrobiia; order Vulcanimicrobiales; family Vulcanimicrobiaceae; genus Vulcanimicrobium. The sequence continues at coordinate 1,995 of DATHLL010000007.1, forward strand.
CGCGCGCGCGGTCGAAGGCGGCGGCTCGCTCACGGTGCTCGCGACGCTGGCGCAAGGCGTCTCGCCGCTCGACGCGCTGCTGCTCGAAGAGTTCGGCCCGATGGCGAACGCGGAGATCGCGATCGACCGCGACCTCGCCGAGGCGCGCGTGAACCCGCCGTTCGATCTCGTCCGCAGCGGCAACGCGTACGAGGAGCAACTGCTCAGCGAGATCGCGCTGCACAAGACGACGGACGTGCGCCGTCTGCTCGCGAGCTCGCCGAGCGGCGAGGCCTCGCAGCGCATCTGCGCCGCGCTCGGCCGGACGAAGACGAACGAGGAGTTCGTCACCTCGTTCGACCTCAAGAAAGTCTAGGGCCGCGCGGCTCCAGAAGTATCTCGCCGCGGCGGGCGTCGCATCGCGCCGCCGCGCCGAGGAGCTGATCGTCGCCGGGCGCGTGCGCGTCGAGGGCCGCGTCGTGCGCGAGCTCGGCACGAGCGTCGATGACGGCGCGCGGGTCGAGGTCGACGGGCGGCTCGTCCGCCCGGCCGAGACGCGCACCTACGTCGTGCTGCACAAGCCCGCCGGCGTGATGACGACGATGCGCGATCCGGAAGGCCGCCGCACCGTCGCCGAGATCGTGCGCGGGGCGGGCGTCACCGCGCGCGTCGTCCCGGTCGGGCGGCTCGACTACGACACGAGCGGCGTCCTGCTCCTCACCGACGACGGCGAAGCGGCGAACGTGCTGACCCATCCGCGCTTCGGCGTCGAGAAGACGTACCGCGCGACGCTGCGCGGCCGTTTGCAGCCGAACGACGTCGAGCGGATCCTGCGCGGCGTCCGGCTCGACGAGGGCCGCGCCGCGCCGGCGCAGATCCGCGTCGTCGCGGTGCGCCGCGACGTCTCGGTCGTCGACGTCACGATCCACGAGGGCCGCAACCGCCAGGTGCGCCGGATGTTCGAGAGCGTCGAGCACCCCGTCGTCGCGCTGACCCGCCTGCGCTTCGGCCCGGTCTCGCTCGGCGATCTCTCCGTGGGCGAGGTCCGCCCCGTCACCGAGCGCGAGCTCGCCGCGCTCCACCGCCTCGTCGCCGACGCGCGCGCCGAGCAGGCCGGCGACGCCGAGGAGCGCGGGCCGTGATCGTGCGCGGGATCCGTGGCGCGATCACCGTCGCGCGCGACGAGCCGGCGCTCATCCTCGACGCGACCGAACGGCTGTTACGCGCGATCGTCGAGCGCAACGGCTTCGTCCCCGAGGACGTCGCCTCGGCGCTCTTCACCGTCACCCCGGACCTGGTCTCGGAGTTCCCGGCGGCGGCTGCGCGGCGGATGGGCTGGACGCTGGTCCCGCTGTTGAACTTCACGGAAATCGGGGTACCGGGGAGGCTGGAGCGCTGTATCCGAGTCCTCGTCCACGTGAACACCGAGCAGTCCCAGGACCGGATCCAGCACGTCTACCTGGAGGGCGCGACGGTCTTGCGGCCCGACCTCACCGGTCGCTAGCGGGCGAGCGACGGCAGGTCGGCGGCACTTCAGCCAGGAGGTGCCGTCGGTCGCTCGGCCCAATCGCCCTCGGTCCGTTTCCGGAACTGACGGTCGTCGGGATACGTTCGTTCCCGTACCCCCTGGTCGCCGCAGCGGCGATCGTGCCACGAGGTACCATGGTCCAACGAATCAACCGTTCGCTCGCCGCGGCCGCAGCCGGCGCGTTCGCGTTCGCGGCGCTCCCGCTCGCGGCCGCCGCGCAGACCGGGACGTACTACACGCCGCCCAAGCTGGTGAAGCAGGCGCAACCGACCACGCCGATCGCCGGCTCCGGATCGGTCACCGTCCAGGTGTTCGTGAAGAAGAGCGGGCAGATCGGCCAAGTGAAGGTCGAGAAATCGACCAACCACGCCGACGACGCCATCGCGCTCGAGATCGCGCGCAACTCGACCTACAAGCCGGGGATGCGCGACGCGAAGCCGGTCGACGCGTTCTACACGATGGCCTTGAAGTTCAGCGGGACGACCGTCGTGAACGACACCGGGACCAGCTCGGGCGACCTGATCGCGGCGAACGCGCTGATCCGCGCCGGCAAGTACGCGGAGGCGAAGAGCCAGCTCGACAGCTATCTTGCCGCCCACCCGGGCGACAAGGACGCGAGCGCGCTGCTCGGCGTCGCCGACGCGTTCCAGAACGACAACGCGGGCGCCGCGGCCGCGTTCGACGCCGCCGGGACGATCCCGGACCGCTTCAAGAACGTCGCGGCGAAGGCGTATTCCGACGCCGCCGTCGACGCGCTCAAGGCGAAGAACAACGACCAGGCGATCGCGCTCTCCGACAAGGCCCTGGCCTTGCAGCAGAACGTGAACACGCTCTTCATCCGCGGGACCGCCTACGGCAACGCGCAGCGGTACCCGCAGGCGATCGCCGACCTCGAGAAGGCCAAGGCGTTGGCGACCGCCGGGCACGCGGACGCGCCGACGCTGAACGCGATCGACGCCTCGCTCGCGACCTCGTACGTCTTCGGCGGCCACCTCGACCAGGGCGTCGCGCTCGCGAAGGCGCTCAAGCAGCGCGATCCCTCGAACACGCGCGTCGACGACACGCTGGCCTCGTACTACAACCAGCAGGCCGTCGCCGCGATGCAGGCCGGCAAGAAAGACGAGGCGGTCGCCGACCTCGAGAACGCGGCGCGGGCGGTCCCCTCGCGCGCCCTCGTGCTCTACACGCAGGCGGCGAACGTGCTCGCGCAAGGGACGACGGTCGACTGGAAACGGGTGAAGGCCGAGGCCGACAAGGCGCTCGCCGTCGACGGGAACGACGCGCGCGCCAACTACGTCGCCGGCATCGCGCTGGCGAACGGCGGCGACCAGAAAGGCGCGCTGCCGTACCTGCAAAAGGCGAAGGCGAACGCCGGGTCGGACGCCTCGCTGAACGCCGACATCGACGCGGCGCTCAAGAAGCTCGGACAGAAGTAGTAGGAATGGACGAGGGGAGCGCCAACACCTAGGCCCGCGCCGGGGGGGCGCCCCCGTTCTCCTTCGTATTGCCCGGCGGATGCCGGGACTCTCATACCGCTCGAAGACTCGGAGGCTATACCAGAGCTCGTGGATTTCAAAGGCTTTTTCACCATGATCGAGCAGGGCGGCCCTGCGATGTGGATGCTCCTCATCCTGTCCGTCGCCGCGGTGGCCATCGTCATCGAGCGGCTGCTCTTCTTCGCGAGCCAGCACTCCGACTCGAAGGGGCTGCTGCGCTCGATCGGCGCGCGGATCGCCGCCGACGACCTGCCCGGCGCGATCAAGATCTGCCGGCAGAACAAGGGGATGCTCCCCAAGATCCTGGAGTTCGGGCTCCAGCGCGGCGACAAGAACCGCGCCGACATCACCGACGCCCTCTCGATCGCGCTGATGGAGAACCTGAACACCCTGGAGCGGAACCTCGGCGTCATCGGGACGATCGCGGTCATCGCACCGTTCGTCGGTCTGTTCGGGACCGTGCTCGGCATCATCCGAGCCTTCCAGGACATCGCCCTCAAGGGCAACTCGACCCCGGCCGTCGTCGCGGCGGGCGTCTCCGAAGCGCTGATCACGACCGCGGCCGGCCTGTTCGTCGCCGTCGTCGCCGTCATCTTCTTCAACTACTTCAAGACCCGCATCAAGGCGTACAACCAGGAGATGATCGTCGCGGCCAACCAGCTCGCCGAGATGCTCCACTTCCACAACACCGGCGCCGCGATCCCGACCGACCTCTACCAGCCGACCGCGACCGGCGCGGCGACCAAGTAGCGCGGGCTTGAACCTGCAGGCCAGAGGGCTCGACTCATGAGCATGGTCTCCGCCCAGCAAGACGACGCGGTGATGGCCGAGATCAACATCACGCCCTTCACGGACGTGCTGCTGGTCCTCCTCATCATCTTCATGATCCTCGCCGCGCTCGTCGCGCCGCCGGGTTTCGAGAAGCAGCTGCCGGACAAGAACGACAACACGCCGGTCCAGCAGCAGAAGAAGACTGACAACATCGAAGTCCTCGTCAACGAGACCGGAACGATCTACGTCGACGGCAAGCGCTCGGACAACCAGCACATCTATGCCGACATGTCGGACGTCCGCCAGCGCAAAGGCAACAAGCACGTCTCGCTCACCGCGGACGTCAAGGCGCCGTACGGCACGATCATCCGCATTCTGGACGCCGCGAAGATCGCGGGTCTCGAAGACGTCGGCTTCGTCACCTCGTAGAAGAAGGAAAACTGCTTCGTGGCCGTCTCCACCGGACAAGGCGAAGAAGAAGTGATGTCGACGATCAACATCACGCCGTTCACCGACGTGCTGCTGGTCCTCCTGATCATCTTCATCATCCTCGCCTCGGTCGTCAAAGAGCCCAGGCTCCCCGACGCCAAGAACAAGGACAAGGTCCATCCCTCGCAGATCGTCGTTCTCATCGACGAGAAGAACCAGGTGCAGATCGGCTCGAGCATCGTCAACGAGATGCAGGCGAAAGAGCAGTTCCAGCAGCTCGTGAAGTCGACGGGAAGCGGTTTGAAGACCGTCATCATCAAGGCCAACCCGAAGGCGAGCTTCGGCACGATCCTGCGCGTCATGGACGCGGCGAAGTCCGCCGACCTGACGACGTTCGGTCTCGCGAACCACGTCGAGGGCACGCCCGAAGGACAGACGGGCGGCTAGATGGCGAGCAACAACGCCCCGCGGCCGCCCGTGCCGCCGACCGAGCGCGCGAAGAACTTCCTGTTCTACGGCTTCGCGATCTCGATCGTGCTCCACCTGATCTTCGGCCCGCTCCTGCCGCGCGAGCGCACGCAAGTGACCGAGGAAGCGCCGCAGAAGGTGACGGTCGCGCGCATCCCCACGCCGCCGCCGACCCCGCCGCCGACGCCGACGCCGCACCCGACGCTGCCGCCGACGCCGCCGCCGAAGCAGACGCCGCCGCCGCAGCAGACGCCCGCGCCGCAGCAGCCGAAGATCAAGATCAACACGGCGAAGACGAGCTCGAAGTCGAACACGGGCCCGACCGAGACGACGAACAAGTACACCCAGGGCAACACGCAGGGGATCCCGCAGGGGCAGGGGACGGCCGCGCCGTCGACCGCGCCGCCGGCGACCCCGGCTCCCGCACCGCCGACGCCGACGCCGCGCCCGACGCCGACGCCGCAGACCTGCGCGCGCCCGAACGTCCCCGCGTCGACGATCCGCGCGGTCGAGCCCGACACGCCGGCGATCGCGCAGCAGCAGAACATCTCCGGGACCGTTCAGGTCATCGTCTCGCTCGACGCGAGCAGCAACGTGACGGGGACGAAGATCCAGAGCTCGCCCAGCGCGATCCTCAACAGCGCCGCGCTGAGCGCCGCCCGCCAGTCGAGGTTCCAAACCGAGATCCGCGACTGCAAACCGATCGCCGCCGACTACATCTTCAGCGTCGACTTCACGAGTCAGTGAACTGACTCGTGAAGTCTGCGGGCAGCAAAAAAGCCTCCGGTAGCGGAGGCTTTTTCGCTGCCCTGGGTTATCGTGGCCGCCTGCGTTAGAGAACGCCCAGGTCGCGGAGCTTGTACATCGTGTCGATGTAGGTCCTGAGCTGCGCTTCTTGGTCGGGGGTGCGGCCGGTGAACTCGATCCCGATGCGGTGCTTGCCGAGCGCGGGGTCGAAACGGCACCAGCGGACCTCGCCGGTCAGCCGCAGCGGCGGGCGCGGATCGCCGCGCAACTCCAGCTC
>DATHLL010000008.1:0-2043 GCA_035488195.1 Candidatus Elarobacter sp.
TGGCACCAGACGGCCCGACCAGCGCGACGACCTCGCCGTGCAGCATCTCGGCGGAGAAGCTCTACAGAACCGGACGGTCGTCGTCGTACGCGAACGTCACGCTCTCGAACCGCACGTCGCCGATGATGTCGGGGAGCGGCACCGCGTCCGGCGGATCGTCCGGCTCCACCGGCAGATCGAGGATCTCGAACACGCGCCCCGCGCCGACGAACGCGCGCGCGAAGTCCGCGAAGAAGATCGAGAACCGGTTCATCGGGTTGATCAGCAGCCCGGTCGCCGTCCAGAATCCCCACGCGGTCGCCGGGCTGAGCCGCCCGACCGCGACCTCGCGCGCGGTCAGCGCGATGATCGCGCACAGCGCGAACATCACGATCGTCGCGAGCACCGGCGCCTGCGTCTGGTTGAACTGCGTGACCTTCATGTACGCGCCGAAATAGCGCTCGTTCGCCGCGGCGAAGCGGTCGCGCTCGAAGTCCTCGCGCCGGAACGCCTTCACGATCCGCTCGTTCGTCAGCACCTCGGTGAGGTTGCTGGAGAGGTCGGCGATCCGCTCCTGCGACCGCTTCGTCCCGGCGACGATCAGCGCGTTGAACTTCCCGACGACGTACGCCACGACCGGCGCCGCGACGAACAGCACGACGGCGAGGAACCAGTCGAGGTGGATGATGTAGACCAGCGCGGCGACGAACGTGACGGTGACCTGCACGAACTGCGGGAGCGAGATCGAGATCGCGTCGGTCATCAGCCCGAGGTCGGACGACATGCGCGCCTGCATCTCGCCCGGGCGCCAGCGGTCGAACTCGCGGAGCGGCATCCGCGCGATGCGGTCGAACATCCGCGCGCGAAAGGTCGCGACCATCCGCTGGCCGCTGAACGCGGTCAGGTACGCCTGCCCGTACGCCGCGGCGTTCCCGATGATCTGCGAGGCGAGGATCAGCACGATCACCAGCAGCAGCACGTCCCAGTGCGGGTGCGGCACGAGGACGTCGCTCTGCAGGTAGACCGCGACCTGGGCGAGCGTGAGCGGCGCGACGCCGGCCAGCACGCCGAGGAACGCGCCCGCGGCGAGCCGCGGGTAGTACGGGCGCGCCTCGCGCAGGAGCCGCCGGAAGGTCGGGTTCACCGCGAAACCTTCGCCAAGGCTGCACAGTACCTTGGGTGCGAGCTCACCGCCCACGAGGTGCTCAACCGGATCAATGGACTGTTTCTTTCACAACGCCGTCCCGTCGGTCGCCGCCTGCCGCGGCTGCCGCAAGCCGATCTGCGCGACCTGCCGCAACGAGAACGGCGACTGCCCGAGCTGCGTTCTGGCCGCCCGCGTCGAGGCGGCCCGCCGCGCCAACATGATCAACGGCGGCGTCGGGCCTTCGTACGGCACGTACCAGCAGCAAGCGTCGTACTCGGCACCGCCGCCGCCCGAACCGCCGCCGCAGCCCGGTCCGCCGAAGGTCCAGCCGGCGGCCGCCGTCGCCGTGCGGCCCGAGACGCGCGCGGTCGTCGCGCTCAGCTACCCGTTCTGGCCGCTCGCGATCATCGCGCTGCTCGACCCGAAAGGCTCGCTGTTCGTGAAGCGCCAAGCGTGGCAGGCCCTCGGCTTCAACCTGGCGCTGTGGGGGATCGCGCCGGCGCTGCTCGGCGCTGCGGCCGCGATCCCGGTCCTCGGGATCGGCGCCTGGTCGCTGCTGCCGTTCCTCGTTCCGTTCACCGTCGTCGCGAGCGTGATCTACGCGTTCAAGGTCTGGAACGGCGACGACGTCGACGTCCCGATCGTCAGCGACTGGGTGGACGCGCGGCTTCCCGCGAGCTCGCCGCACCCGCAGAGCTAGAGACCCACGCCTCCACGTCGTCCGCCGCGCGCGGGATCGCGGCGGAGAGGTTCTCGACGCCGTCCGGCGTGATCAGCACGTCGTCCTCGATGCGCACGCCGATCCCGCGGTAGCGCGCCGGCACCGTCAGATCGTCGAGCTGGAAGTACAGCCCCGGCTCGACGGTCAGCACCATCCCCGCCTCGAGCTTCCCGAGCTTGTACGTCTCGGCGCGCGC
>DATHLL010000009.1:0-4204 GCA_035488195.1 Candidatus Elarobacter sp.
GGTCGCCGCGCTGACGCTCGTCGAGCGGTATCAGTGCACCTCGCTCGCCGCGATCAGCACGATGGTCGTCGACCTGCTCGCGCACCCGGCGTACCGTTCCGACGCGCTCCGCTCGCTGGTCGCGCTCGGCGGCGGCGGCGCGCCGCTCCCGGCCGCGGTCGGGAAGGAGCTGAGCGAACGCCTCGGCCTGAACTACCAGGAAGGCTACGGGCTCACCGAGACGATCGCGATGACGCACGCGAACCCGCCCGACCGCACGAAGCTGCAATGCCTCGGCATCCCGACGTTCGGCGTCGACTCGCGCGTGATCGATCCGGAGACGCTTCGCGAGCTGCCGCCGAACGAGACCGGCGAGATCGTCATCGCGGGATCGCAGGTGATGCGCGAGTACTGGATGCAGCCGGAGGCGACGGCCGAAGCGTTCATCGAGCGCGACGGCAAGCGGTTCTTGCGGACCGGCGATCTCGGCTACGTCGACGACGACGGCTACTTCTTCCTGGTCGACCGGGTGAAGCGGATGATCAACGCCGGCGGCTTCAAGGTCTGGCCGGCCGAGGTCGAGACGAAATTGTTCTCGCACCCGGCGATCAAGGAGGCATGCGTGATCGCCTCGCTCGATCCGCGGCGCGGCGAGCAGGTGAAGGCGGTCGTCGTGCTGCGCGAGGGCGCGCAGGCGAACGCCGCCGAGATCATCGCGTGGGCGCGCGAGCACATGGCCGCGTACAAAGTGCCGAGCGAGGTCGCGTTCGCCGACTCGCTGCCGCGCTCGGGGACCGGAAAGGTTCAGTGGCGGCTGCTGCAAGAGGAGGAACAGCGCGCCGCGCGCGCGACGCAGCCCGCATGAAGATTCTGGTCGTCGGCGGCGGCGCGCGCGAGGACGCGCTGTCGTGGCGGCTCGCCGCCTCGCCGTCGTGCACGGCGCTCTTCCACGCGCCGGGGAACGCCGGAACGGCGTCGCGCGGGACGAACTGGTCCGACGTCGCGGCGACCGACACGCGCGCGATCGTGCGCCGCGCGCAGGAGGCGAAGATCGACCTCGTCGTGCTCGGCCCGGAGACCGCGATCGCCGCGGCCGCCGGCGACAAGCTGCGCGAGGCCGGCTTCGCCGTGTTCGGCCCGAACCGCAACGCCGGACGGCTCGAGACGAGCAAGATCTTCGCGAAGCGGTTCATGGAGCGCAACGGGATCCCGACCGCGCGCTTCAAGATCGTGCACAACGCCGATCAGGCCGCGCGCGCGCTCGACGGCTGGCGCGGCGGCGCGGTCGTCAAAGCCGACGGGCTCGCCGCCGGGAAAGGCGTCGTCGTCTGCGACGACGCGGCGAGCGCGCTCGCGCTGCTGAAGGGCTGGTACGCGAACAACGCGGTTCCGGGCGGCGGATACGACGTCGTGATCGAGGAGCGGCTGAGCGGGCGCGAGGTGAGCGTCTTCGCGATCGGCGACGGCCGCACGCTCACGCCGGTCGCCGCGGCGTGCGACTACAAGCGCGCCGGCGACGACGACAAAGGCCCGAACACCGGCGGGATGGGCGCGTACTCGCCGCCGGCCGGCTTCCCCGACGACTTGCTCGAGATCGTGCGCGAGCGCGTCACCGGCCGCGTGCTGCGCGGGCTGCGCAACGAGCGCGACGAGTACCGCGGGGTGCTGTACTGCGGACTGATGATGACGCAGCGCGGCCCGTACGTGATCGAGTTCAACGCGCGCTTCGGCGATCCCGAGACGCAGGTCCTCATGCCGCGCGTCGACGGCGACTTCGCGCGGTATCTCTACTCGGCCGCGACCGGAACGCTGGACGCGGCCGCCGCGACGTGGTCGGACGACGCCTGCGTCGGCGTGGTGCTCGCGACCTCGCGCTATCCGTACGAGAACACGAAGGTCGCGGGTCTCCCGGCGGACCTCGGTCTGCCGAGCGACGGCGGCGTGATGGCCTTTTGGGGAACGTCGTCGCGCGAGGACGGCACCGTGTCGTCGCCGGGCGGGCGCGTGCTGACCGTCACCGCGCGCGGCGCGGACGTCGCGACCGCGCGCGCCCGCGCGTACGACGCGATCGCGGGGCTGAAGAAGCGCTTCCCCGGCGGCACGCCGCTCGCGTATCGCGGCGACATCGCACGGCTCTGAATCCGTGACCGCGCTTCGCGACCTCGCCTCGCGTCCGGCGCGAACGTTCTTCACCGTCGCCGGGATCGCGATCGGCATCCTCGCGCTGACGGTGGTCGGCTCGCTCGCCGAGCGCCTGCACACGATCGTCGCGCGCGCGACCGCGCTGAACTCCGACGTGATCTTCGCGACGATCCGCCGGTCGGCGCTCGTCTCGCCGAACGCGCGCGCGACGGTCGAGCGCGCGTACGGCAAGCTGAAGGCGCTCGACGGCGTGCGGGCCGCCGTCCCGGAGATCATCGTCCCGTACGAGAGCGGGAGCGCGAACGCGCGCTTCGGGCCGCCTTCGCTGATCTTCGGGTTTCCCGAGCAGGCGCGCGCGATGCGCCACGAGCTGCTGGTCGTCGACCGCGGCCGGATGTACGCGCCCGGCGAGCGGCACGTCGCGGTGATCGGGCCGGACTTCGCGGCGGCCGAGCGCGCCGGGATCGGCGACGTCGTCGCGCTGCAAGGCAGCTCGTACGTCGTCGTCGGGACGCTCGACAAGACGTTCACGATCTTCGACGCCTCGGTCGTCGTCCCGTACGCCGACGCGCAGGACCTGCTCCGGCAAACGATCCCGCCGTTCGTCGACACCTTGCCGAGCGATCCGGTCTCCGCCTTCATGGTGCTGGCGAAGAGCGGCACCGACGTCGGCCTGCTCGCGCGCCGGATCGCGCTGATCGACGGCCTCTCGGCGCGCGATCCGCGCGAGGTGGCGAACGCGGTCCGCTCGACGCTGGGGATCTTCGACGCGATCGTCTTCGGCGCGGCGCTGATCGCGCTGCTCGTCGGCGCGTTCTCGGTGGTCAACACGATGACGATCGCGGTCACCGAGCGGACGCGCGAGATCGGGATCCGCAAGGCGATCGGCGCGACCGACGCCGACGTGCTGCTGACGTTCGTCGGCGAGGCCGCGATGATCGGCGCGCTCGGCGGGATCGCGGGGATCGTCCTCGGCCTGATCGTCGTCGTCGCGATCGACGCGCGCAGCGCGCAGGGCGGGAACCTCCAGCTCTTCGCGATCTCGCCCGCGGTCGCGCTCGGCGCGTTCGCGTTCGCCGTCGCGCTGAGCGTCGTCGCCGGCTTCGTCCCCGCGCTCGCCGCCGCCCGTCTCCCGCCGACGGTGGCACTGCGCCGGTGAGCGCCGCGCACGAGCCGCTCGCGGCGGACCACAGCATCGTGGACGTGCGCGAGGTGGTGAAAGTGCACGCGCCCGGGACGCCGACCGAGGTGCGCGCGCTCGACGGCGTCTCGTTCGCCGTGCGCGCCGGCGAGTACGTCGCGATCGTCGGCGAGAGCGGGAGCGGGAAGACCACGCTCATGCACGTGCTCGGCGGGCTCGACCGCCCGACCTCCGGCGACGTCGTGATCGACGGCCGCTCGCTCGCGCGGACCTCGCGCCGCGAGCTGGCCGCGATCCGCGCCCGCGCGATCGGCTTCGTCTTCCAAGGCTTCAACCTGCTGCCGAACCTGGACGCGCGCGAGAACGTCGCGCTGGCCGTGCGCTACGCGCGGCGCAGCGGCCGAGACGCGTTCGCGCGCGCGGAGCGGGTCCTGCGCGACGTCGGGCTCGGCGACCGCATGCACCACCGGCCCTCGGCGCTCTCCGGCGGACAGCAGCAGCGCGTCGCGATCGCGCGCGCGCTCGTGAACGAGCCGGCGCTGGTCCTCGCCGACGAACCGACCGGCGAACTCGACTCGCGCACCGCGCAGACCGTGATGGACCTGCTCGGAGTGCTGAACGCACGCGGCCAGACGCTGATCGTCGTCACGCACAGCGAGGCGGTGTGGCGGCGCGCAAACCGCGTCATCCGCCTCGCCGACGGCCGCATCGTGGCGGACGATGCGGCGTAGCACCGCGCTGCTCGGCGCGCTCGCGGCGTTGGGCGCCGGAAGCACACTCGCCGGCTGCGGGTTCCCGCGCCGGCGCGGTCGCGAGCCCTCGGCCGAGCACCCGGGCCGTCCGGTCGTGATCGCCGTGCTCGGCGACTCGCTCGCGCTCGGCACCGGAGCCTCCGCGCCGCGCAACGGATTCATCTTTCGCGCGTATCTCGCGGTGCTCGCG
>DATHLL010000010.1:0-3281 GCA_035488195.1 Candidatus Elarobacter sp.
GCGCGAGGTGATCGACTACCTGCGCAAGTACACCGACGCGCAGGATCTCACCGCCGCCGGCAGCGTGCGACGCCAAGAGCCGACCGTCGGCGACGTCGACGTCATCTGCACCTCGGAGAACGCGGAGTCCGTCGTCACCGCGTTCACGGCGTGGGACCGCGCCGAGGCCGTCCTCGCGGAAGGGCCGACGAAGGCCAGCATCTGGCTGAACGGCGGCCTGCAGATCGACCTGCGCGTGCTCCCGGCGCATCTCTACGGCAACCTGCTGCAGCACTTCACCGGCTCGCGCGAGCACAACATCCAGTTCCGCGAGCTCGCCGTCCGCAGGAACCTGCGCGTGAGCGAGAACGGGATCGTCGACCTGACCGACGGCCGCACCATCGTCTGCCGCACGGAAGAGGAAGTCTACGCGACGCTCGGGATGGCGTACATCCCGCCCGAGATGCGGCTCGGGACCGGCGAGATCGAGGCGGCGCGCGAGGGGACGCTCCCGCGTCTGGTCGAGCTCGCCGATCTGCGTGGCGACTTCCACCTGCACTCCACCTGGTCCGACGGGCGCGACACGCTCGAAGCGATGATCGCCGCGTGCGCGGCGCGCGGCTACCAGTACCACTCGATCAGCGACCACTCGTGGGGCCGCGGGGGCATCGGCCTCGATCCGGCCGACCTGCGCGAGCAGCGCCGCCGCGTCCGCGAGCTCGGCGAGCGCTACGGGATCCGCACGCTCTGCTCGGCCGAGGTCGACATCAGAGCCGACGGGACGCTGGACTTCGACGACGCGGTCCTCGCCGAGCTGGACATCGTCGTCGCGTCGGTCCATTCGGCGTTCAACCAGTCGCGCGAGGCGATGACCGCGCGGCTGCTGCGCGCGATCGAGAACCCGTACGTGGCCATCATCGGTCACCCGACCGGCCGCAACGTCGAGACATTCGCAGGCTACGACTTCGACCACGACGCGGTCTTCGCGGCCGCGGCGCGGACCGGCACCGCGCTCGAGATCGACGGGCAGCCGGCGCGGCTCGACCTGCCCAGCCCGCTCGCGCGGCGGGCGAAGGAGTTCGGGGTGACCTTCACCTGCGACTCGGATGCGCACGGTATCGCGCAATTGGAGAACGTCGCCTACGCCGTGGGCCAGGCGCGGCGCGGCTGGATCACCGCGGCCGAGGTCCTCAACGCCCGGCCGCTGGAGGAAGTCCTCGCGTTCGTCGAAGCGAAGCGGACGCGAACCGCAGATGGCCATCCCCGCTCCGGTCCCGCCGTCTGAAGAACGGCGGCTCGCCGCACTCTACGAGTACGAGCTCCTCGACACGCCCTTCGAGGAGCTCTTCGACGCGTTCACGCGGCTCGCGGCGCAGCTCTGCGACACCCCGATCTCGCTGATCACGCTGGTCGACCGCGACCGGCAGTGGTTCAAGTCGGCGCAGGGGCTCGATCTGCGCGAGACGCCGCGCGAGGTCGCGTTCTGCGCGCACACGATCCTGGGCGAAGAGATCTTCGAGGTCGGCGACGCCGCGCGCGACGCGCGCTTCGCCGACAACCCGCTGGTGACCGGCGAGCCGGGGATCCGTTTCTACGCCGGCGTTCCGCTGCGCTCGGGCGACGGCGAAGCGGTCGGGACGATCTGCGTGATCGACCGCCGGCCGCGCGCGCTGACGGAGCGGCAACGCGCCTCGCTCGCGCTGATCGCGAACGCGGTCGTCGAGCAGATGGAGGCGCGCCGCACGTTGCTGCGGCTCTTCGACAGCTCGCAGACCGAGCTGTACCACGTCGACCTCGCCGCGGAGCGCATCCTCTTCGCGAGCGACGCGGCGCGCCGCAACCTCGGCTACACGATGGACGAGCTGCGCCAGCTCCCGCTCCAGGCGCTGCTGCCCTCATTGGAGCGCCGCGGCCGGCTGGCGGAGCGGCTCGCCGAGCTGCAAGCGCACCCCGGCCGGCGGCTGAACCTGCGCACCGCCGCGCGGCGCAAGGACGGCACGAACTACCCGATCGAGCTGCGAATCGAGATGGTCGCGACGCGCAACCGCGAGATCGCCCTCGTCGTCGCGACGGATCTCACCGAGAGCGAGCGCGCGCAGCAGCGCATCAACCTGCTCTCGGCCGCGATCGAAGCGGCGCAGGATCCGATCATCCTCTCGAAACCCGGCCCGACGACGGACGACTCGCCGACGATCGTCTACGCGAACGACGCGTTCGTCCGGATGAAGGGGGCGGAGCGCCCGGACCAGGTGATCGGGCACAAGTCCGACGAGTTTTTGGGCCCGAAGACCGACCGCTCGAAGCTGGCATACATGCGCGCCGAGGCGGCCGCCGGGCGCGCGGCGCGCGTCGAGTACATCTCCTACCGGCTCGACGGCTCGCACTACCACACCGAGGCGTCGATGCGCCCGCTGCTCGACGAGAACGGCGTGATGACGCACTACGTGATGGTGCAGCGCGACGTGACCGAGCAGGTGCTGCGCGGGATCCAGCTCACGATGCAGAACGAGCGGCTCACCGCGATCACCTCGATCGCGCGGACGCTGTTCGCCTCGCTCGAGCCGAGCGTGCTGGTCGACGCGCTGCTCTCCGGCGTGCACGAGCTGGTCGACGGCCGCGCGACGCTCTACGCACCGCGACCGCGCGGCGGGTTCGCCGCGACGAACGACCTCGCGCTGCACGACGACGCGCGGCTCGGCGACGACTTCATCGCCCTCGCGTCGCGCAGCGACGTCTGCGTCCTCGACGAGCACGAGCACCGGGCCGCGGTCCGCGTCCCCGGCTCCGGCGGCGGGACCGCGTACGTGCTCGACGTGCAGCGGCAGGCGCAGTTCAGCACCGCCGACGTCTTCGCGCTGGGCCTGCTCGGGCAGTACTTCGGCGTGGCGGCGCGCAACGTCGAGCTGTACCGCGAGCTGGCCTCGCGCCGCGACGCGGTCGTCGAATTGAACCAGGTGAAGAACGACCTGATCGCGATGCTCGCCCACGACTTCAAGGGGCCGCTCACGACGATCGTCGGCTTCGCCGACGTGCTGGCCGACGACGAGCGCTTCGACGCCGAGTCGCGCCAGTATCTCGGGATGATCTCGTCGAGCGCGATGCGGCTCGCCTCGCTCGCGACCGACACGCTCGCGCTCTCGCGGCTCGAGCACAACGAGCTCGCGCTCTCGCTCGACGACGTCGACCTGGTCGCGCTGGTGCGCGACGTCGTGCGCGTCTTCAGCGTGACGCGCCCGATCGACTTGCGCGTCCTCGGCAGCACGCTGGTCGTCCGCGGCGACGCAGCGCGGCTGCGGCAAGTC
>DATHLL010000011.1:0-3700 GCA_035488195.1 Candidatus Elarobacter sp.
GCCCAGCGGTGATCCACCGCAGGGCTCGGTACTGGAACACGTCCACGGCGCCATCGTACGTCCGCCGCCCGGCACGGGTCATTGGCTCCCGGTGAAGGATTCCGGCTCGGCGGGCAAGGCGACCCGGAAGACCGAGCCACCCTCCGGGCGGGCGTCCGCTCGGACCGTCCCGCCGTGGATCCGCGCGATGCTCCGCACGATCGCCAGGCCCAGCCCCGTCCCCTCGACCGCCCGCGCGTGCGAGGGATCGCCGCGGAAGAAGCGGTCGAAGAGCCGCTCCGGCGAGCCCTCGCCGATCCCCGGCCCGGTGTCGGCGACGTCGACCAGCGCGCGCCCGTTCTCGCGCCGCACCGTGACGTCGACCGCGCCGTGCTCGGTGAACTTCAGCGCGTTGTCGACCAGGTTGTTCAGGAGCTGCCGCAGCAGCCCGGCGTCGCCGACGACGATCGTGCTCCCGTTCTCCGGGTGGTGCGCGGCTAGCGCGAGCCCTTTCTCGGCGGCGCGCTCGTGCGCGTGCGCGACGACGTCGTCGACCAGCCGCTCGAGGACGAGCGGCTCCTTCGGGATCGCATCGCCCGCCTCGGCCTTCGCGAGCGTGAGCATCCCGGAGACCATCCCGGCGAGCCGGCCGCTCTCCTCGGCGATCGCCTGCAGCGAGGCGCGCGTCACCTCGGGGTCGCGGTCGCCCCAGCGCTGCAGCATCTGCGCGTTCGAGTTGATCACGGTGAGCGGCGTGCGCAGCTCGTGCGAGGCGTCGCTGATGAACTGCCGCTCGCGCGCGAACGCGGACTGCAGCCGGTCGAGCATCGCGTCGAACGCGTCGGCGAGCCGGCCGACCTCGTCGTCGCGGTGCCAGCGCAGCCGCCGGTCGAGCCGCTCCGAGCCGATCTCCGCGACCTCGTTCGTCAGCCGCTCGATCGGGTCGATCGCCGAGCGCGCGATCCAGTACGACGCGATCACGATCGCGATCATCGCGACGATCGTGATCGCGATCAGGATGTTCCGGGCGCGGCTCAGGAGCTGGTCGACGATGTCGAGCCGCTCGCCGACGTGGATCACCGCGATCGGCCGCTGCGCCGCATCGAAGAGGACGCGGTCGAGGACGAGCATCGAGACGGGCCGCTCGCCGGCGGTCCGAATCTCCTCGAACGAACGGTCGCTCCCGTGCGGCACGTACGGCGCGAACGCGAAGCCGCCGAGGTTCGAGCTCTTTCCGAGCACCTGCCCCTGCGGCGTGTCGACCTGGATGTACTGGTGCCCGGCGGCCCAGTGGTCCAGCGTCGCGCGGTTCGAGATGAGCAGCGTGACCGGCGGCTGGTCGCCGAAGCCGAACGAGGACGCCTCGACCGCGTTGTTCTTGAAGTCCTCGGCGGTCTGCGCGAGCGCGAGCTTCGTCTGGTCGATCAGCACCTGCTTGAGCGCGAAGTCGATCGCGACCGCGCCGAGCGCGATCACGATGACGATCAGCGCGGCGTAGAACGCCGCGATCCGGGTGCGAAGACTATTCATTTTGGTGCGGACCGCAGCGCAGCGAGGACCCCGACGGGTTCACCGAAGTGAACCCGCTATGAATCTTTGAGAGCGTAGCCGACGCCGCGCACGGTCTGGATCAGCTTCTCGTCGAAGTCGTCGTCGATCTTCCCGCGCAGGTAGCGGATGTAGACGTCGATCAGGTTCGAGTCGCCGAGAAAGTCGCTCCCCCACACGCCGTTGAAGAGCTCGTCGCGCGAGTGCACCTTGTTGCGGTGCAGCAGCAGGTACTCGAGCAGCGCGTACTCTTTCGCGGTGAGGTGGATCTGCTTGCCGCCGCGCGTGACCTCGTGGCGGTCGCGGTCCATCGCGAGATCCTTCGCGGTCAGCACGTTCTCGTGCGGATCGCGGTCGCGCAAGCGCGCGCGGATCCGCGCCAGCAGCTCCTCGATCGAGAACGGCTTGACGACGTAGTCGTCGGCGCCGCGGTCGAGCCCCGCGACGCGGTCGGGGATGCGGTCCTTCGCCGTCAGCATGATGATCGGGACGCGCGACTTCGCGCGGACGCGCGAGGCGACTTCCATCCCGTCGAGCTTCGGCAGCATCAGGTCGAGGACGACGAGGTCAGGCTCCTTGAGCGCCTTCTCGAGCCCGGAGAGGCCGTCGGAGGCCGTGTCGACCTCGTAGCCTTCGTGCTCGAGCTCGAGCTTGAGGACGCGGACGATCTGCGGGTCGTCCTCGACGAGCAGCACCTTGTACTTGCGGCGCTCCTCGGGGAGCGCCGGGGTCGGGCTGGCGCTCACCTCACCCGCACGTCGCGGCGGGCCGTGCGCGGGATGCTGAGCTGCGAGAGCCACCATGCCGAGCTGACCCCGATCGCGAGCCAGACGAGCGTGGTCCCGGAGCCGTCGGCGGCCGACTCGAGGACGCCGGTGAAGAGCACCAGCGCGCGGTCGACCGCGTGCGGCGCGGCGACCAGGGTCCAGGTGAGCCAGGCGGCGAGCGCGAGGAGCGTCCCGACCAGCCAGATCTCCCAGCCGCGAACGAGCGGCGCCGGGCGGTGGACCGTCGCGGTCATGATCCTGGCGTGGAGCCCCGCGGGCGGCTCTTCCAGCGGAAGCGCGGCCAGTGCGCGGTCGAGATCGTCGTCGTCGTGGTAGCTCATGCGCTCAGAACCTTCCGGAGCTGTTCTTTCGCCCGGAACAGGTGCGTTTTCACCGTCCCGAGCGGAAGATTTAACACGGTTGCAATGTCCTCGTACTGCTTCCCTTGGAGGTGGTACAGCGTGATGACCGCCCGGTACTTCTCCGGCAGCGCGTCGATCGCGGCGCGCAGCCGGGCGGCGTCGTCGTTCCGCACCGCGAGGAGCTCGGGGCCGGCCGCCGTGTCGGCGCGGTCCGGGAGCTCCTCGCCTGAGAGGCGCTTCCGCTTGGCGAGGCGGTCGCAGCAGCCGCGGTAGCAGATGGTGAAGATCCAGGTCGAGAACTTCGCGCCGGGCCGGAACGAGCCGAGCGCGCGATAGGCCTTGAGAAACGCTTCCTGCGCGGCGTCCTCGGCCTCGGTCCGGTCGCGCAGGGTGCGGACGGCGAGGTTGTAGACCGCGCGCTCGTAGCGCGTCACGAGCTCTCCGAACGCCTCCGGCCGCCCGGCGAGGGTAGCCGCGATCAGCGCCTGGTCGTCGACGACCGGCGCCGCTAGCGGCGGTTCCACCGCGAGGGCAGCTCCCATGGTGCCCCCATGTACGCGCGAGCGGGCAACCGGTTTCGAAACACCGCGCGCGGCCCGTCGTACATGGGGCATGATTTCCCGCTCGACCCTCATCGGCGCCTTGGTCGTCGTCGAGCTCGCGATCGTCGGCGCAGCGGCCCGCGCGATCGCCGGCGACGGGCCGCCGTCACCGCCGCAGGTGGGGTTCGCGCCCCTCGCGCCGCACGCACCCGGCGGGCCCCGGCTGGACCGCACCTTCGCGACCGGGCTCGCCCCGCACATCGTCGTCGACGTCCACGACGTCGACCTCTACGTGCGCGGGGAGAACGCGGTCGCGGTCCGTGCGCAGGAGACGCTGGAGCGCGCCGGGTTCGTCTCGGGCGGCGTCGCGCAGCTCAGCTCGCAGCAGACGCCGGACGGTCTGCGGTTCTCGGCCTCGTCCTCCGACGGCGCCCACGTCGTGATCGGGACCTTCTCGCACGAGCTGCATCTGACGGTGCCGGCCGGCGCGCGGGTCGAGGTC
>DATHLL010000012.1:0-2347 GCA_035488195.1 Candidatus Elarobacter sp.
GGCGGGATGAGCGGCTGCTCGCCTAGCTCGGCGGGATGACGGCGACGACGAAGCGGTCGAGATCGGCGTAGTCGCGGATCGTCTCGACGCCGGCGTTGGGAAGCGCGTCGCGAACCAGCTCTTCGAGAGCGCGCGCGTTGACGGGGGCCGCTTCGAGAATCGCGATGCCGCGCGGCGCGACGAGTCGCGCCAGATCCGGCACGAAACGCCGGTAGAGCGTCAGGCCGTCGGTGCCGCCATCGCGCGCGAGCATCGGTTCGAACGCGACCGGATCTGGGGCGGCGGCGCACTCCGCGGTCGGAACGTACGGCAGGTTCGCGACGACGCAATCGAAGGGCGCGTACGGCAAGAGCGGCTCGGCGAGGTCACCGCGCAGGAACGTGACGTGCTGGAAGACCCGGTTGCGCGCGGAATTGCGGCGCGCGACGGAGAGCGCATCCGGCGACACGTCGGTCGCGAACACGCCGAGGTCCGGCAGCTCGCACGCGAGCGTCACCGCGATCGCGCCGCTGCCGGTCCCGACGTCGGCCGCCGTCCCGTGCTCGCGCCCGATCGCGCGCAGGTGCCGCGCCGCCCACTCGACGGCGAGTTCGGTCTCCGGCCGCGGCACGAGCACGCGCGCGTCGACGCCGAACATCCGCCCGTAGAATCCCGCTTCGCCGGTGACGTACGCGATCGGCGCGCCGCGCTCGCGCTGCGCGACGTAGGTCTCGAACCGCTCGACGATTTCGGGCGCGAGCTCGCGCTCGCGCTGCGCGATCATCTCCGCGCGCGAGACGCCGCCCGCATGCGCGAGCAGGAACACCGCGTCGAGCCGGCCCGTCCCGCCGACCGGCTCCAGCCGAACTGCGGCGTCGCGCAGCGCCTCGCCGATCGTCACGCCGCGTCGGACTCGCCGCTGAGCAGCCGCGCTTTCTCCCACTTCTGCAATTCGACGATCAGCTTCTCCATGTCGCCGTCGAGGATCGCCTTGATGTTCTGGAAGTTCTGGTTGATGCGGTGGTCGGTGATCCGGTCCTGCGGGTAGTTGTAGGTGCGGATCTTCTCGCTGCGGTCTCCGGTACCGACCTGGCTGCGGCGCAGCGCGCCTTCGGCTTCCTCGCGCTCGCGGCGCTGGTTCGCGGCGAGCTGCGCGCGCAGCATGTCCATCGCGCGCGCGCGGTTCTGGAGCTGCGAGCGCTCCTCGCTGCATGCGACGACGATCCCGGACGGCTTGTGCGTGATGCGGATCGCCGACTCGGTCTTGTTGACGTGCTGGCCGCCGGCGCCCGACGCCTTGAACGTGTCGATCTCCAGATCGCCCGGCCGGATCTCGACCTCGCCGTCGTCCTCGACCTCCGGCAGCACCGCGACCGTCGCGGTCGAGGTATGGATTCGCCCCGCCGCCTCGGTCGCCGGGACGCGCTGTACGCGGTGGACGCCGGACTCGTACTTGAACCAGCGGTACGGCGCGCCGCCCTTCACCGCGATCACGACCTCCTTGTAGCCGCCGGCCTCGTTCTCGCTCTCGCTCAGCAACTCGACGCGCATCCTCCGCGACTCGGCGAAGCGCGTGTACATGCGCAGCAGGTCGCCGGCGAAGATCCCTGCCTCGTCGCCGCCCGCGCCGGCGCGGATCTCGATGAAGACGTCCTTGTCGTCGTTCGGATCGCGCGGCAGCATCAGCTCCTGGAGCTGCGCCTCGAGCTCGCGCCTTCGCGTTTGCAGCTCGTCCGCTTCTTCTTCGGCGAGCGCGGCGAGCTCGGGATCGCTCTTGTCGCCGCGCAGCACGTCGTTCTCCGCGATCGCGCGCAGCAGATCTCGGTAGCGGCGGTACGCCGCGACGGTCTCCTCGATCGAGGCGCGCTCCTTCATCAGCGCGGTGAAGCGCGTTTGATCGAAGCCGCCGCTCGTGTCCGCGAGGGCGGCGTCGATCTCGTCGAAGCGGTTCGAGAGCGTCTCGAGGCGGTCGGTGTACTGCATCGGGCAAGAAAGAAGCGAGCCGATGGACGGCTCGCTTCCGTGGTTCGTCAGCGCGTAGCTAAACGGACGCCGGGGCGTTCTCCTGCGTCTCGGCCTGCTTGCGCGACTTGCGCGCGGCCGCCTCGGCCTTCTTCTTGTCGGCCATCGCGGCGCGCTGGTTGAACTTCTCGACGCGGCCGGCCGTGTCGAGGAACTTCTGCTGCCCGGTCCAGAGCGGGTGGCAGTTGGAACAGACCTCGACGCTGATCGTCGGGGACGTCGATCCGGTGGTGAACGTGGCTCCGCAGGCGCACGACACGCGCGCGTCCGGATACCATTTGGGGTGACCCTTGGTCTTCACAGCCTTCCTATTCTATCACCGGGCGCAAGGGCCGCCGGATACCGC
>DATHLL010000013.1:0-3825 GCA_035488195.1 Candidatus Elarobacter sp.
TCCGTTATCGGCGGCGTGATGCTGACCGCGGTCGGGCTCTGGCTGCTCGGCTCCGCGCTCTCCGACGCGCCGGCGAACACCGCGCTCACCCCGCTCGCGGTGAGCTTCGCGATCGCCGTCGCCGCGCTGGCGTTCGCGCGAACGCAGCTCGCGAAGTCGTTCGCCGAGAACCGCACCGGAGCGCTCTCGGCGAACGCCGCCGGCATCGCGGCGAACGTGATCGCGGTCGCCGGGATCTCGCGGATCCTGCTCGACGCGCTGGGCGGGCCGTCGTGGAACGCCGGCGTCCCGAGCCACGCGCAGTTCGCGATGTCGATCGCGTGGACGGCGTACGCGACGGCGCTCTTCGGGTTCGGGGTGCGGCGCGGATCGGCGGTGCTGCTGCGGCAAGGGCTGGTGCTGTTCGCGCTGACGATCTTCAAGGTGTTCATGATCGACCTCGGCAACCTCGACGTCGCCTGGCGGATCGGCTCGTTCGTCGTGATCGGGATCGTCTGCCTCGGCGTCTCCGCCTGGTACATGCGTTCGCAAGCGGCGGCGAAAGCGGCGCAGACGTGAACGTCGATGCGGGACCGGCGTGGAGCGCGTGGTCGCGCGTCACGCCGGTGATCGCCGCGCGCGACGCGCGCGCGCGGTACGTGCGCGTCGTGCTCCCGGTGTCGATCGATCCCGGCCCCGGCGGCGGCTACGCCGATCTGCGCGTCGCCGGCGCGAACGGCCGCGAGACGCCGTACGCGCTCGACCTCGCGCGGCCCGTGGCGACGGAGCGGCGCGCGCAGTTCATCGACACCGGCTTCGTCCCGCACCGCGGGACGCAGGGCGTCGTCGACCTCGGCACGTCGGGCGCGCTCGTCGACGCGCTCGCGCTCGAGGTCGACGCGGACCGCCGCCCGACGTACTTCGTGCGCGTCGCGCTCGACGCGAGCGACGACCGCCGCACCTGGCGCATCGTGCGCGAGGACGCGATCGTCTACCGCGTCGCCGAGGACGGCGGGCGCGGCAACGCGACGCTGACGTTTCCGCCGACGCGCTCGCGCTGGCTGCGCGTGCGCGTCCTCGATCCCGGCGCGGCGTTTCCGCTGACCGGCGCGCGCGTCGCGGCGGCGGCTTCGCACGAGCCGGGCATGGCGCGGCTCCCGTTCGCCGGCCGCGAGAGCGATGACGCCGCGAAGCACGAGCAGACGTGGACGTTCGCGCCGCCGGTGCCGGTGCGGCCGAGCGCGGTCGCGTTCGACGACGGCGGCGCGCTCTACGAGCGGTCCGCGAGCGTCGAGACCAGCGACGACGGCCGAACCTGGAACGACGCCGGTTCGGGGACGATCTCGCACTACGCCGAAGGCGGCGCGACGACGACCGTCCCGGTCGGCGAGACGACGACGCGCTACGTGCGCGTGACGGTGCGTAACGGCAACGACGCCCCGGTGCGCGCGCTGCGGCCCGCGCTGCTCGCGCGGACGCACGCCGTCGTGTTCGCGGCGGGCTCGGCGCCGTACCGGCTGCTCTCCGGAAACCCGGCCGCCGAGGCGCCGTCGTACGATCTCGCGGCGCGGCTCGCGCACGAGGACTGGCGCGCGAGCGACGCCCGCGCCGCAGACACGACCGAGAACGCGGGCTACCGCGATCCGCGGCCGATCGGCGAACGCTTTCCATGGCTGCTGACCGGCGCGCTGATCGCGGTCGCCGTCGTCCTCGGCGCGATCGCGCTGCGCGTCCTGCGCCGCACCGGCGAATCGGAACCGGACCCCACGTGAGCCGCGGCGCGCCGTGAACCAGGACCGGCGCTGGGAGACGCTGTGGTACAACGCGCGCATCGCGACGATGGCGCACGGCGGCTCGCCGTACGGCGCGATCGAGGACGGCGCGATCGCCGCGCGCGACGGCGTCATCGCGTGGATCGGGACGCGCGGCGAGCTGGACGACGCGCCGGAGCGCCGCGCCGCCGGCGCGGTCGATCTCGGCGGGCGCTGGGTGACGCCCGGGCTCGTCGATCCGCACACGCATCTGGTGTTCGGAGGCGACCGGATCGCCGACTTCGAGCGGCGCGTCGCCGGCGAGAGCTATGCCGCGGCCGCGCGCGGCGGGAGCGGGATCGCGCACACGGTCGCGATGACGCGCGCGGCCGACGAGGCGACGCTCTACCGCACGGCGGCCGAGCGGCTGCGCACGATGATCGCGAACGGCACGACGACGGTCGAGATCAAGTCGGGCTACGGGCTCGACGTCGAGACCGAACTGCGGCTGCTGCGGGTCGCGCGGCGCCTCGGCGCCGATCTCGGGATCACGGTGACGACGACGTATCTCGGCGCGCACGTCGTGCCGCCGGAGTACGCGGACCGGCGCGAGGAGTACGTCGCGCTGATCTGCGATCACATGCTGCCGCGCGTCGCGCGCGAGCGGCTCGCCGACGCGGTCGACGTCTTCTGCGACACGGTCGCGTTCACGCCGGAGGAGACGGCGCGCGTGCTGAGCGCGGCGCGCGCGCACGGCCTCTTCGTGAAGGTGCACGCCGACCAGATCGCCGGCACCGGCGCCGCGGCGCTCGCCGCCGAGCACGGCGCGCTCTCGGCCGATCACCTGGAGCACACCGGCGAAGACGGCGTCGCGGCGCTCGCGCGCTCCGGCACGGTCGCGGTGCTGCTCCCCGGCGCGTACCATTATCTGCGCGAGACGGTGAAACCGCCGGTCGCGGCGCTGCGCGCGCACGGCGTCCCGATCGCGCTCGCCACCGACTGCAATCCGGGGACGTCACCGGTGCTGACGCTCCCGACCGTGATGAACCTCGCGTGCGTCCTCTTCGGGCTCACGTCCGAAGAGAGCGTCGCCGGCGTGACGCGCCATGCCGCGCGGGCACTCGGGCTGGGCGACCGCGGCGAGCTGCGCGCCGGCGCGCGCTGCGATCTCGCGGTGTGGGACGCCGAGTCGCCGGCCGAGCTGTGCTACTGGCTCGGCGCGAGCCGCTGCGCCGGGGTGGTGGTCGGCGGCCGGCCGTACGACCGCGGTCCGGGCTGACGCTGACGCGCGCGCACGCCGACGGCACCGCGCGCGGCTGGGCGACGCTCCCGGCCTAGCGCGTTCCGCGCGACATCCTCGACACCGTGCGCGACCGGCTCGTGGTGCGCCTGCGCGCGCGCTGACGCTCCGCTGCGTCAGCGCAGCGTGCGGCCGAAGAGCTCGAGCGTGCGATTCCAGGCGTGCTCGGCGGCGTCGCGGTCGTACGACTCGCGGTCGCGCGAGGCGAAGCCGTGTCCGGCGCCGGGATAGACGGCGAGCGTGTAGCGCTTCTTGTGCGCGGAGAGCGCTTCGGCGATTCGGCCGTGCTCGTCGGGCGCGATCGATTGGTCGTCGGCGCCGTAGAGCAGCAGCAGCTCCGCGTCCGCCTCGCCCAAACGGCCGAGGAGCGGATCGAAGAACCGCCGCTCCTGCGGCGCGATCCCGCCGCCGTAGAACGACGACGCGGCCGCGATCTTCTCACCGAGCGCGATCGCGGTCAGCACCGCGAGGCGCCCGCCCATGCAGAAGCCGACCGCGCCGTACGCGCTCTTCTTCACCTCCGGCTGCGCGTCGAGGAATGCCGCGGAGGCGCGCACGTGATCGAGCATCCCCTCGTCGGTGAGGCTCTTGAGCCGAGGCGCGATGCCCTCGCGGTCGTTGTAGTCGAACATCTTCCCGTCGAACAGATCGGGCGCGATCCCGGCGTAGCCGTTCTCCGCGAGCCGCCGGACCTCGCTCTGCACGTAGTCGTTGACGCCGAACGCCTCCATGAAGGGAAGCACGCCGGGGAACGGCCCGCTGCCCGCCGGCGAGGCGTAGTACGCGCGCTTGCCC
>DATHLL010000014.1:0-5832 GCA_035488195.1 Candidatus Elarobacter sp.
AGGAGAGGTCGTAGCTGAGGTCCATCGTCGAGAGCAGCGGGTTCAGGCTGTCCGGATCCGCCACGTCGGCGAGCCGCAGCACGCCGGGCCGCGTCCAGGGGTGCCGCCCGCCGTTCGCGGCCGCGCCGCCGTCACCGCGCGTGCACGCGGAGGACAGCGCGACGCACGCCGTCAGCACCACGGCGGCGAACCCGCGCGCGATCATCGCCGCAGGCCGCCTCAGCGAGCGACCAGCCCGAACGTCGTCAGCCGCCGCGCGTTCGGCTGCACGAACGAACCGATCGTGACCGCGTAGCGCCTGCTCAGCGGCAGCCGCGCGTTCGCCTCCAGGAAGCCGGCGCGCAGCAGCACGTCGAACCGCGCCGGCGCGTCCCACGTCAGCCACACGACGTCGCGGTCGAAGCGCTCGCGGAAGTCGACCGGGATCGTCGGACCTCCCGGATACGCCGCGACGCTGACGATCTCGTCGGCGTCGCGCACCGACCAGGCGCGCAGCGAGAGCCGCGGCGCGATCTCCCACCCGAACGACGCCGCGAAGCCGCGGTTCACCGCCGACGGCGCGGCGTCGCCTTCCGAGTACGCCAGCAGGTCGGCGCGAAACCGGCGGTGGTCGGCGTACGCGAGACCCGCCTCGCCGAGCGAGCCGCGCGCGATCGCGTAGCCGGGCGTCCCCAGCGATGAGGCGCCGGCGCCCGCGTGGAACGACCACTGCGCGCCGAGCGGCGCGTCGAGCGAGAGCGAGGGCAGGACGGCGAAGGTGTGCTGCGCCGTCCCGATGTCGTACGACGACTCGTCGCCGTACGCGAAGGCGACGGCGCCGCTGAGGCGCACCACGTTGCCGCGGGTCGTGCCGAGGACGAGCGCCGCGTCGCGGTGCTGCGCGTCGACGTCGCCGAGCACGCCGTGCTCGTAGCGCGCGCGCAGGCGCGTCACGATCGCGTTCGGCCCGCGCGCCGCGGCGTCGAAGGTGAAGTCGACGACCGTTCCGTCGTCGCGCAGCGCCGCGGTGCCGCCGTCGTCGCGCGTGAACGCCAGCCGCGCGCCGAGATCGAGCGTCCGCGTCGAGGCGCGCAGGTCGGCGCCCGCGCCGGCGTAGTGCGCGGCCGGCGTGTCGCCCGCGAGCGCGATCAGGTGCGCGCTCACCGGCCCGAACGTCTGCGAGTCTTGCAGCGCGAGAAGCCGCCGCGCGCCGGCGCCGTCCGAGGACGTCGCGGCGAGCAGCGCGGCGTCGCGCCCCAGCGCGATCGCGCCGTCGGTGGTCGTCACGCGCGCCGCGTCGGCGCGGTCGAACAGCCGCAGATCGATCACCCCGCCGCCGCCGCGGTCGCCGTACCACGGCGCCTGCAGCGGATCGCGCACGTCGAGCGCGCCGGCCGCGTGGGCCGGGAGCAGCGAGCTGGTGTCGCCGCCGTCGCCGCGCCGGTAGAACGCGAGCCCCTCGACCGTCGTCACGCCGTGCCCTTGCGAGAGCCAGCGATCGCTGATCAGCCCGGGAAACGTCACGCGGTACGGCACGACCGAGGCCAGCTCGCTGGGCAACCCCGCCGGGAGCGCCGAGACGTCGGCGGCGGTCGGGATCAGCGACGCCGCGCGATGCCGCCGCACGATGCCGCCGAGCGGCGAGCCGTCGGCCGGGACGGCGAGCCGGAGCGGCTCGGCGTCCGGCGCGGCGACGAGCACCGCGCTCGGCCGGGCCGGGACGCTCAGCGCGAACGTGCCGTCGGCCGCGCTGCGGTCGCGCGCGACGGCCGCGCCGCTCGCGTCGAGCGCGGTGACCGAGGCGCCGGCGACGGCGGCCCCGTCCTGGTCGCGCAGCGCCCCGACCAGCAGCTCGTCGGCCGCGGCCGGCCCGGCATGAACCAGGCAGGCCCCCACTGCCAAGGCGAGCGCGATTTTCAGGAACCCTTCACGTGCTCGGGGTAGGATCTCCGGCATGAGGAACTTCCGGCGCGGCGCGATCGCGTTGGTGCTCGCGCTCGGCGCGTGCGCCGGCGCCGCCGTTGGGGCCGAGCTGCTCCTCGGCGATCCCTCCGGCGGACTCGTGCCGAGCGCCGTCCCCTCGTTGCTCGGCCCGATCACCGAGGCCGGCCGCACGGGGTGGAGCTGCGCCCCCGAACGCGCCGCGACCGCGAAGAGCGCCGCCGCGGCCGGGTTGCCGCGCAACTGACGTGACGGCGCGGGTGGCGTTCGCGGCGGCATCCGTGCTGGCGTTCGCCGCCGCGGCCGCCGGAGCATCGGGCCAGACCTATCCGCAGGCGACGAGCGCGCCGCGCAGCACCGACGCGCGCGCGCTCGCGGCGGCGGCGCGCGAGCGCGAGATCCACGAGCGCTTCGCGCGCGGCGTCATGGACGAGGAGCGCGCCGACTGGAGCGCCGCCGCGGCCGAGTTCCGGCGCGTGATCGTTCTCGATCCGCCCGAGCCGCGCGGCTCGACCGCGCGCTACGACCTCGCGCTCGCGGAGATCCACTTGGGCCACCACGACGCTGCCGCGACGCTGCTCGAAGAGGCGCTCCACCGTGATCCTGGTTTCGCGGCGGCGGCCGCGAACCTCGTCTCGCTGCACCTGCAACGCGGAAATCTCGCCGCCGCGCGCGCGGTCGCCGACCGGTTCGTCGCGATCGCGCCCGACGCCGCGCTCGCGCTCTACGGCCGCGGCCTCGCCGCGCTGCGCGCCGGCGATCTCGCCACCGCGCGCGCCGACTTCCGCAAGTTGACCGGCGCCGATCCGGCGTACGCGGTCGCGCACTACGATCTCGCGCTGGTCGAGATGCAAGCCGGCCGCGACGACGTCGCGCGCGCCGAGCTCGAGCGCGCGCTCGCGCTCTCGCCGGGATACGCGCGCGCCAGCTTCGCGCTCGGAACGGTGCTGCTGCGCAACGGCCGCAAGGCCGACGCGCGCGTCGCGTTCGACCGCTGCGCGCGCGACGCCGAGGATCCGGCGTTGCGCGCGCTCGCGATCGATCTGCGCGACCGCCTCTAGCAGCGGCTCAGCTGCTGCGCTGCGCCGCGCGCAGGAAGCCGAGCAGGTCGCGGTCGGCGCTCGTCGAGAGCAGCACCAGCCGCGTCGGCCGCCCGTGCGCGTCGAGGACGTACGCGAACGTGCCGTGATACTTCCCGTCGAGCACGGTGACGTTGAACGCGCCGAGCAGCCGGCGCACGTCGTCGGGGTCGCCGCTGGCCCAGCGCCAGTTCGACGCGTCGGCGCGGAACGTGCGCGCCTTCGCCGCCATGACGATCGGGCGGTCGAACTCGGGATCGAGCGTCACGGTCAGCAGCCGCGCGTCGACCCGCTCGCGCTTCAGCTCGGCCGAGAGCCGCGCGAAGAGCGCCTCCGCGATCGGGCACGCGTCGCCGCAGCGCGACGCGACGAAGATCACCGCGGTCGGCCGGCGCAGGTCGCGCAGCGTGAACCGCGCGCCGTTCTGGTCGACGAGCGGCACGTCGCGCGCGTCGCGGCGCGTGCCGGCGCCGGCCGGCACGCACCACGACATCGCGATCAGCGCTAGCGCCGCGGTCGCGAGCGCTCGCATCAGTAGGTGTAGCCTCCGCCGCCGCCCGGGGGCGGTGTCGCCTGGCCCGGCGGCGCGGTCGCCTGCGGTCCCGGCGTCGCGCTCGCGGCGACGTCGAGCACGGTGCGCATCGTGTTCGACTGGTAGTGGAACGCGCACCCGATGTAGTAGATCCCGGCCGCCAGCGTGAACGGTCCGGCCGACGCGCCGCCGTTCACCGAGCCGGTGTTGAAGCCGGCCTGGATCGTGTTGCCGCCGGTCGCCGAGGTGTTGAGCGCGGTGCCGCTCGCGTCGAATCCGGTCGTCGAGTCGACGCCGAACGTGTGCGGCGTCCCCAGCTGGCCGTTCTGGATCATGATCTGGCTGCCCGGCGCGAAGGCGAGCGTCTGCGAGTAGAGCGCCTGCGTGTAGCCGCCGATGGTGCCGTAGGTCGGGTCTTGCACGACGCCCATCGCGGTCGTCGGGAGTGCCATCTTGACCACTTGCTGGGTCGAGACCGGCGCCGAGGTCGGAGCGGGGTTCGACGGTATGCCGCCGCCGCCCGCGGTGCCGCCGCCGCCTCCGCCGCACGCCGCGAGCGTCGCGGCGAGCGCGAAGACGACGGCGCCGACGCCGAATGAAGAACGATACGCGGACATGGAAAGCCTCCGGAGAGCGATCTTCCACGACCGTAGGCACCGCGTTTGAGGCGCGAGTGAAACCCGGCGCGCCGCGGGTTCAGGGATTCTTCAGACAACGGAGCGGCGCACGGCCGAGGCGAAACGCCGGTCCATGCGCATCCTCGTCGTCGAAGACCAGCGCGAGATCGCCGATGCGGTCCGCTCGATGCTGGAGCGGCGGAAGTACGCGGTCGACGTCGCCGCCGACGGGGAGAGCGGTTACGACATGCTGCTGCGCGGGACGTACGACGCGGCCGTCGTCGACGTCGTGCTGCCGGGCCGCGACGGCTTCACGATCTGCCGCGAGGCGCGGGCCGAAGGCGTCGCGACGCCGGTGCTGTTCCTGACCGCGCGCGACGCCGTCGAGGACCGCGTGCGCGGCCTCGACGCCGGCGCCGACGACTACCTGGTGAAGCCGTTCGTCGAGGACGAACTCGCGGCGCGCCTGCGCGCACTGCTGCGCCGCTCGGCGCTTCCGATCCATGCGACGCTGGAGGTCGGGGATCTGGTCGTCGACCGCGGCGCGCGCGCGGTGCGCGTCGCCGGGCGCGAGGTCCCGCTCGGCGCGACCGAGTTTCGGCTGCTCGAGTATCTCGCCGCGAACGCCGGGATCGCGGTGACGCGCGCGCAGATCCTCGAGCGCGTGTGGGGCGAGGACTTCGACGGCTCGAGCAACGTCGTCGACGTCTACGTCAGCGCGGTGCGGAAGAAGCTCGCGGCGGTCGGCGCGCGCGACCGCATCGCGACCGTGTGGGGAGTCGGGTACTCATTGCACGCGTAGTCGCGCGCCTGTGCGCGTCCTACCTCGCGATCCTGGTCGTGCTGCTGCTCGTGCTCGACGCGGTCGCGTTCTTCTGGCTCGCCGGGCGCGAGCACGACCTGCTGCAGCCGGTGCTCGGGACCGACGTCGGCCGCGCCGCGTACGACGCGGCGCGCCGCCGCATCGCGCTCGGGCTCGGGCTGATGGACCTGCCGCTGCTGCTCGCGGCGGGCGCCGCGGCGTGGGCGATGGCGGCCGTCTCGGTGCGCCCGCTCGCCGACGCGCGCGAGCGCGAGGCGCGCTTCGCCGCCGAGGCGGCGCACGAGCTGCGCACGCCGCTGGCGCGCATCGCCTCGCTCGCGCAGACCGCGCGCGCGAACGCGAGCGAGGCGGCGCGCGACGCCGCGTTCGCGAAGATCGCCGCCGTCGCGGTCGACGCGTCGGGGACGATCAGCGATCTGCTCGCGCTCGTGCGCGAGGAGCGCGTCGCGCCGAAGCTCTCCGAGCCGGTCGATCTCGGCGCGGTCGCGCGCGCCGCGGTCGACGCGGCCGGCGCCGGCGGGCTCGCGCACGAGGTCGATGCGGGCGAAGGCTGCTGGGTCGAGGGTGACGAGCGAAGGCTGCGGCGGCTCGTCGAGAACCTCGTCGAGAACGCGAACCGGCACGCGCGCAGCGGCGTGCGGGTGCGGGTCGCGTGCGACGGCGCGCGCGTCGCGCTCAGCGTCGAGGACGACGGCCCGGGCGTCCCCGCGACGATGCGCCAGCGGATCTTCGAGCGCTTCGTGCGGGCCGACGACGACGAGCGCGGGAGCGGGCTCGGCCTGGCGATCTGCCGCGCGATCGCGCGCGCGCACGGCGGCGACGTCGTCCTCGAGGACCGCAACCGGTTCGTCGCGCGGCTGC
>DATHLL010000015.1:0-2937 GCA_035488195.1 Candidatus Elarobacter sp.
ACGAGCGCTCGACCTTCGAGGACGCGCAGCGCGCGGTGATGGGATTAGCGTGAAGTTCGCCTTCGAGCTGCAGCCGGTGCTCTCGCACCGCGAGCGGATCGAGCACGAGCGCGCGGCCGAGCACTCGCGTGCGCTCGAGGATCAGCTTCGCGCCGAGCGCGCGCGCGACGAGCTGTGCACCAAGCGCGACGTGCTGCGCGCGCGGCTGGTCGGCGAGCACGCGAGCTTCGACGTAGAGACGCTGCGCTCGACCTATCTGCATCTCGACTATCTCGACCGCGCGATCGTCGCGGCGCAGCAGCGCTGCGACGCCCGCGCGGCGGAGACCGAGCGCGCGCGCCAGCGGCTGGTCGACGCCGCGAAGGACCGCAAGGTCCTCGAGACGCTGAAGGATCGCCGCCGCGAGGCGTTCGAGCTCGAAGCGTCGCTCGCCGAGCAGCGCGAGCTCGACGACCAGAACGCGCGCGCGTTCGAGCGCGCGCAGCCCCACGAAGGATTCTCGCCGTGATCGTCACCCGCCGCCGCAAACCGCGCCCGCACTACGGCCGCTACGCCGTCGCGCTGCTCGTGATCGCCGCGATCGGCTTCGTCCTCGGCTTTCCGCCGACGCAGCACCTGATCGCGAGCGGTCCGCTCGCCCCCGCCTGGAACGCCGGCGCAAACGCCGCGGGCGTCGCCGGCCGGCCGCTGACGTTCGCCGGGCAGCAGGCGACGATCACCGAGCGGAACCGCGAGATCCGCGACCTGAACGCGCGGCTCGAGAAGGAGCGCGTCGCCAAGGCCGACGCCGAGGCCCGCGCGAGCCGGCTCCAGCAGCAGATCGCCGCCGCCGCGGCGCAGCCCGCCGACACCCCGGCCCCCGCGCCGCGCCCGGCGACCACGCCGGCCGCCGACGCGCCCTTCGCGGCCGGCGGCGCCGGCGCGGCGGGCGGCGACACCGTCGCCTCCGAGAAGCGGCTGGCCGCGGCGTGGGCCGCGATGCAGCCGGAGCGGGCCGCGCTGGTCGTGCAGCGGCTCCCGGACGGCGAGGTGACCCGGGTCCTCGCGCAGATGGACCCGGACGCCGCGGGCGCGATCATGGACGCGCTCCCGCCGGCCGCCGCCGCGCGGATCAGCCGGGCCGTCGCTCAGGTCCGCACGCCGCCGAGCCGATAGACCGATCAGGGTTCGCCTTCGGCGAACCCGGCGGCGTCTTTGCAGACACCGCCATGAAGGAAGCGAAAGGAGGTGACATCATCAACCCAATCACGATCCCAACCACACCCCTCGGGTCGGGCTCCGGTGCTCCCGGCGCGGCGAAGGCGCCGCTCGCGAGCGGAGCGCGCGGCGCGTTCGCGTCCCTGTTCGCAGGGAAGCTGACCGCGGCGACCACCACGGCATCCGGCGGCACGACCCCGACGGTCGACGCCGAGCTCGTGCGCTCCGTGAAGGAGCAGCTCGACGGGGGGACCTCGCTGTCGGACCTCGTCACGCGTCTGGCGAGCTCGCTCGCGACCTCGGTCGCGGCTCAGCTCGGCATCTCGCCGCAGGAGGCGCAGCAGCGACTGACCCAGGCGTTCACGCAGGCGCTCCAACCCAACGACACCGGGCCGCCGAAGACGAACGCCGAGAGGGCATCGTCCCTCGTATCGAGACTGCGGCAGATCGCCGAGCTCGCGACGAGGGTGACGAACGGAGAGACGGGGCAACCGATCCGACTGATCGCAGGACAACGCTCGGACGCCGACGAGGCGAAAGCGAAGACCGCCCCCCAACCGGACAGCATCCTCCGCGACGCGCTCGCAGCGCTCGCGGCACCTACGTCTCCGGCCCTCGGCACGACGACCACGTCCGCCGCCCCCGTCGCACCCGCGGCGGCGAGCGACGGCCGCACCGTCGCGCTCTCCGATCCCGCGCAAGCGATCGCGGCCGGCGGCGACACGCCGCTCGGGCGCATCCTCACGCGCGCCGTCGTCGCGGGCGAGCAGCGCTCGACCGGGACCGGCGGCAAGCTGCCCGTCGCCGCGAACGGAACCGCCGCGAACGCGGCGGGTGACGGTACGGTCGACGCGTTCCTGCACGCGTTCGCGAGCGCGCTCGCGCGCGCCGACGGAACGTCGCCGAACGCGAACGCGTCCGGCGCGAACGCCGCCGCGTCGTACGACCTCGCCGCGACCGCTCCGGCGGCGCGCGCGGACGACGACCGCACCGCGACCTCGCCGTCCACCACCACCACCACCGCCACGCCGTTCGCGATCCCGGTCGCGAACGACGCCGCACCGGTCGCACCGCCCGCGCCCGCCGCGACCCTGCCATACGCGCAGCCCGTCGACGCGAACGCGGTCGTCGACCAGATGCTGCGCGGCGTGGCGATCCGCACCACCGACGGTCAGTCGGAGGTGCGGCTGCGGCTCGTCCCCGAGAACCTCGGCGACGTCAGCGTCAAGCTGATCGTCTCCGGCGGTTCCGTGAACGCGTCGATCGTCGCGCACACCGCCGAGGCGCAGACCGCGCTCGCCGGCGGCGCCGCGCAGCTCGCGAAGACGCTCGCCGACGCCGGCCTGAAGCTGCAGAGCTTCAGCGTCGGACTCGCCGGCGGATTCGCCGACGCACGCGATCAGTCGCGCCCGCACGACTCCGGAACTCGCTCGAACCCGCGCCGCATCGGCGGCCTGCGCTCGACCGAGACCGACGAGCCGGACGACGCATCGCTGATCGCCGCCCCCGGAACCGGTCCGTCGATCTACTCGCCGCACCGCATGCCGTGGGCGCTCGAATATCTCGCGTAATCCCATAACAGTCTCGAGGAGTCACTCCATGTCCACCGCCTCATCGGCCACCGGCGGTCTCCCGATCGACCGGTTGGTCACGAGCACCACGAACGCGGCGCCGCAGGCGTCCTCGCTCGGGTCTCAGCTCGGGGAAGACGCCTTCCTCAAGCTCCTGACGGCGCAGTTG
>DATHLL010000016.1:0-2932 GCA_035488195.1 Candidatus Elarobacter sp.
CTGCATCGCGCCGTCGCCGGTGATCGCGATCGCCGGCCGGTCGGGGAACGCGAACTTCGCCGCGATCGCGTACGGGACGGCCGAGCCCATCGTCGCGAGGCCGCCGGAGAGCGACCACTTCATCCCGCGCCGCATCGTGAGATGCCGCGCCGACCAGTTCGTCGAGGTCCCGGCGTCGGCCGTGAGGATCACGTTCGCAGGCAGCCGCCGGTCGAGCTCGGCGAAGACGACCTCGGGGTTGATC
Organism: Candidatus Elarobacter sp.; assembly: GCA_035488195.1. Lineage (GTDB taxonomy): Bacteria > Vulcanimicrobiota > Vulcanimicrobiia > Vulcanimicrobiales > Vulcanimicrobiaceae > Vulcanimicrobium. Next base: position 245 of record DATHLL010000016.1, read on the forward strand.
CCGGCGGTGCCGGAGATCTCTTCGCGCGCCGCCCCGACGCGCGTCCCCTTCTCGCGCAGCTTCGCGATCGTCTCGCGCCACGACGTGTCGGTCTTGAGATCGAGCAGCGGGAGCAGCGCGCGCAGCGTGTCGGCGGCGGTGCCCTGCAAGTTCACCTCGGTCGGATAGCGGACGCCGAGCCGCGACGAGTTCACGTCGATCTGCACGCCGCGCGCCTGCCCTTCCTTCGGCAGAAAATGCGCGTACGGGTAGTTGGTGCCGACCATCAGCAGCGTGTCGCACTGCTTCATCATGTCGCTCGACGCCTCGGTGCCGAGCAGCCCCAGCGTCCCGGTCACCCACGGCAGATCGTCGGGGAGCACCGCTTTCCCGAGCAGCGCCTTCGCGCAGCCGGCCTGCAGCGCGTCGGCGACCTGCTCGACGAGCGACTCGGCGCCGAACGCGCCGGCGCCGATCAGCATCGCGACCTTGCTGCCGGCGTTCAGCACCTCGGCGGCGCGCCGCAGATCCTCCTCATGCGGGATGATGCGGCCGAGCGAGAGCCCGACCCCCGAGTGGTTGTAGTTCATCGCCATCGGCATCTTCTCGACGGCCTTCTCTTCCTGAACGTCCTTCGGGAAGATCAGCGCCGTCACGGTGCGCGCGCCGAGCGCGCCGCGCACGGCGCGGTCGACCGCGTGCCGCGCGGCGGCCGGGCTCGTCACCGTCGTGACGTACTCGCTCGCGACGTCCTTGTAGAGGCTCTGCAAGTCGACTTCTTGCTGGTACTCGCTCCCCATCGCGGTCGTCGCGGTCTGCCCGGCGAGCGCGAGCACGGGGACGTGGTCGTTCTTCGCGTCGTACAGCCCGTTGAGCAGATGGATCGCGCCGGGTCCGGAGGTCGCCAGGCAGACGCCCAGCTCGCCGGTGAACTTCGCGTGCGCGCAGGCCATGAACGCCGCCTGCTCTTCGTGCCGCACTTGGACGAAATCGATCCGCTCCTTGTGGCGGTCGATCGCGGTGATGATCCCGTTGATCCCGTCGCCGGGATAGCCGAAGATCCGTTTCACGCCCCAAGCGATCAGGCGTTCGATGAGAAAATCGCTGACGGTTGCCACGTTGGTTGCCGCTCCGTAGAGGTCGCTGGTGAACCGTCATCAGGTACCCACCGCGACGTCAGTCGATCTGCCGCAGGAAGGTCAGCGCGCTCATCAGCTCGTCGACCGCCGCATCGGTCTTGCCGTTCTTCACCGCTTCGACGAACGTGTGCTCGAAATAGTGCCGCAGCGCCGTGCGCACGGTCGCGTCGAGCGCGCCGCGCACCGCCGCGATCTGGCGCAGCACGTCGACCGGATACGGATCGTCCTCGAGCAGCGTGATGATGTGATCGAGATGGCCCCGCGCGGTCTTGAGCCGGTTCACGACGTCTTGCTTCCGCTCGGGTTCGAGCGGCCGGCGCAGGCGGTCGAGGTCGCGGTTGCGGCGCACAGCCGGAGAGGTACCACACCGCCGACCCCTCTCCCCGGGGGCCGGTCAGAGATGGCCCGCTACGAAGCTCAGGAGCGACGCGGCGGACGCCCGCCAGAAGCCGTCGTCGTGACAGCCCGGCCGCTCGACGACGCGCGCCGTCGGGCACGCGCGCGCGAACATCCGCACGCCGGGCAGGAACGGATCGCGCCGCCCGACCGCGATCATCACCGGCCGCCCGCGCAGCGCGCCCGCGTGCGCGACGACGTCGTGCGCCGCGTAGTCCGCCGCCGAGTCGAAGGCGTCGCCGACGCTGCGGCTCTCGTCGGCGTACGACGGGAAGATCGCCGGCCCGGCGACCGCGACCGCACGGTATCGTCCCGGCGCGCGCTCGGCCGCGAGCAGCGCGCCGTAACCGCCCATCGACTGCCCCACGATCGCCTCGCGCTTCACGGGCCGGCCGATCGCGTCGCGGACGACGCGCGGCAGCTCCTCCGTCACCATCGCGAGACGGTCTTCTCCCGACGCGCGCGGATGGAAGTACGACTCGCCCGCATCGACGATCGCGAGCCCGAACGGACGCGCTCCGCGCCGGAGCAGTTCGGCGAGGAACGCGTCGAAGCGCAGGACGCCCGCCGCGGCGGCGGTGCTCCCTCGGCCGGGAAGCACGTAGGCGAACGCATCGACGCGGACGTCGTCCGGGACGACGAGCGCGTAGCCGACCGGCCCGCGGACGTGCTCGGACTCGAACGCCGCTCGTTCGACGTGCACGCCGGCGGCCGCGGGGACCGGGACGTCGACGCAGCCGTGCCCGCGTTCCGCGACGAGCGTGAGCCGTTCGCGGACGGCGTCGCAGCCGCTCAGTCCGCCGGCCGCGAGCGCGCACGACGCGAGCGCCCGCAGCACCGCGCGCCGCCGCACCGTGCTCAGTGCGCGAGCGCGCCGAGATGCGTCGCCTGGTACTCCTGGAGCGAGCGCGGCGGGCCGGCTTCGGACTCGAGCGCCGTGACGAGCGCGCGCGCGGTGTCGATCGAGGTCAGCGCCGCGATCGAGGCTTCGACGGCCGCGCGCCGGATGCGGTAGTTCTCGGTCTGGCCGCGCCCGCCGATCTCGTTGATCACGAGGTCGACGGAGCGCCGGCGGATCACGCCGAGGACGTCGGGCTCGCCTTCGCCGATCCGGTTGACGCGCTCGGCGGCGATCCCGTTCGCGAGCAGCAGATCGTGCGTGCGCGGCGTCGCG
>DATHLL010000017.1:0-9253 GCA_035488195.1 Candidatus Elarobacter sp.
CCGCAACGCGGGCGGCGAGGCGGCGAACTTCCTCGACATCGGCGGCGGCGCGCAAGCCGAGCTGGTGAAGAAGTCGTACGACCTCGTCACGAGCGATCCGAAGGTGCGCGCGATGTTCATCAACATCTTCGGCGGGATCACGCGCGGCGACCAAGTCGCGAAAGGGATCGTCGAAGCGCTCAAGGGCGGTGATGTGCGCGAAGTCCCTCTCGTCGTGCGCCTCACCGGCACCAATGCGGAAGAAGGCCGCGCGATCCTGGCCGAGGCCGGGTTCGTCCCGGTCGAGACGATGGACGAGGGCGCGAAGCGCGCCGTCGAGCTCGCGAGCGCGAACACGAACGGAAAGAAGTAGCACCGTGGCGATCTTCCTCGACAAGAACTCCAAGGTGATCGTGCAGGGGATCACCGGGCGCGAGGGCGCCTTCCACACCCAGCGGATGCTGGCGTACGGGACGAACGTGGTCGGCGGCGTGACGCCCGGCAAGGGCGGCACGACGATCGAGAGCGGGCAGCCGGTGTTCGACACCGTCAAGGACGCCGTCGAGGCGACCGGCGCGACCCACTCGATCATCTTCGTCCCGCCGTTCGCCGGCGCCGACGCGCTGTGGGAAGCCTACGACGCCGGGATCACGCTCGCCGTCTGCATCACCGAGGGGATCCCCGCGCACGACATGCTGCGCGTCGTCGCGACGACGCCCGGGATGCGGATCATCGGCCCGAACTGCCCGGGGATCATCTCGCCCGGGAAGTCGCTGGTCGGGATCATGCCGGGCCACGTCTTCATGCCGGGGAACGTCGGGATGATCTCGCGCTCGGGGACGCTGACCTACGAGATCGTCGACGGGCTCACGCGCGCCGGGCTCGGCCAGTCGACCTGCGTCGGGATCGGCGGCGACCCGATCATCGGGACGACCTTCGTCGACTGCCTGCGCGCGTTCGCCAACGACCCCGAGACGCACGCGGTCGTCGTCGCCGGCGAGATCGGCGGCTCGGACGAGGAAGACGCCGCGGCCTTCATCCGGGAGCACGTCGCCGGCAAGCCGGTCGTCGCCTTCATCGGCGGCCGCAGCGCCCCCAAGGGGAAGCGCCTGGGCCATGCCGGCGCGATCATCTCCGGCAACACCGGGACCCCGGAGTCGAAGGTGCGCGCGTTCGGCGAGGCCGGCGTCCCGGTCGCGGACCGTCCTTCGGAGATCCCGGGCCTGCTCGCCGGGCGCCTCAAGGCCGTCCCGGCCTGAAAACTGCCGCGTAAGCGCCGTCCTCCATGCAATTCGGCTACCAGTGCGAAGAGTGCGAGGAGGCGATCTGGCTCGCGACGACGCGATCCGAGCTCCAATGGCTCAAAAGCCGGCGGCACGTCGTCCGCGAGGTGCAGCGGCACCTGAGCGGCGGGCTCGACGGCTGGATGGACGACGGCCTGGCCTTCCTCGAGGACCACGACGGGCACAGCGTGGTGGTGGTCGAGCGGCCGGGGCGCTGACCGGGGCGGAGGCAAGGGGAAGCGAGCGCCGTGTCCCAGAAGTGTCTCAGCGTCCGGCCGGGTGGCCGGATGACCTAACCACCACCATTCGAAAGGAACGGTGCCTGTGGCAATACCTCATGCAGTGAGAAGAGGCGTTGTTGCGGTTCTGTTGCTGATCGCGTTCGTGCTCCAGGGAACGACAAGCGTTCTGGCCGGCACGACGGGATCGCTGAGCGGCAGCGTCGTCGACGCCAACTCGAACACACCCGTCGCGGGTATCCACGTCACGGCTGCGAGCCCCTCGCAGACCGCCACGACGACGACGGATACGACGGGACGATACAACTTCGTTTCGCTGACGCCTGACACGTACACCGTGTCGGTCCCCGAGACCGCATCGCGGCTCGCGGCGTCGGTCAGCGGCGTGACGGTCCAGGCGGACCAGAACGTCACCGTCAATCTCCCGCAAACGCCGAAGCTCAAGCAGATCGGCTCCGTGACGTCCCGCGCCGCGGCCGCGCTCGTGAAGCCCGGGACCACGGCGGACGTCTACTCGATCAACGCCACCACGCAGGACAAGGCGTCCGCGCTCGGCGGCGGCGGCACGCTGAACTCGGCGTGGTCCGCGATCTCGTCGGTTCCGGGCGTCTACGTCGCCCCGAACCAGCAAGGCTACATCGGCGCCGGCGCGACGGTCTCGATCCGCGGCGGCGACTACGACCAGATCGGCTACGAGCTGGACGGCATCCCCGTCAACCGCGCGTTCGACAACTACCCGTCGGGCCCGCTCTCGTCGCTCGGCCAGCAGGAGCTCCAGGTCTACACCGGCGCGCCGGCGGCGAACGCCGAGGCGAACGGGATCTCGGGCTACATCAACCAGGTCATCCGCACCGGCACCGCGCCGGCCTCGCGGAACCTGACGCTCGCGCTCGGCACGCCGACGCAGTACGACAAGGTCGCGTTCGAGGCGGGCGGCGCCAACCCGGCCCGCACGTTCTCGTACTACCTGGGCGCCGGCGCGTACAACCAGTCGTACCGCTATTACGACAACTACAACGGCGCGAGCCTCCAGCGCAACTGGGGCACGCCGCTCGCGCAGTGCCCGCCGGGCATTCCGATCAGCGAAGCGCCGTCGTGCTACGCTCCGAACGGAACCCCGTACACGAACACCGGCTATCTGCCGTCGTATGCGCTGGGACCCTACCAGGACAACATCTTCCTCTCGAACGTGCGCGACCGTGACACCGTCGCGAACTTCCACTTCGGGATCCCGCGCAAGGACGGCAACCGCGACGACGTCCAGTTGCTGTTCGACAACAACTTCATCGCCAACCCGTACTACAGCTCGACGAACGATCTCGGCGGGGCGCAGTTCCTCGAAGACATCGGCCTCGGCGTGCCGGCGTACCAGGACGGCTACCAGACGAACTTCCGGCCGGGCCAACTGCTGCCGGTCGGCTACACCGGCGGCGGCGCGTCGTACTACTACTTCCCGCAGTCGCCGCAGGGCCGCGCGCCCGGATTCACCGGCGCCGTCGACAACTGCAGCACCGCGAACCCGACGACGACGTTCGGCGGCTGCATCGAGCCCGACCGGCGCGACGAGTTCAACAACAACCAGTCGATCCAGAAAGTCCAGTACCAGCGGAACTTCGGGACGAACGCGTTCCTTCGCGTCTACGGGTACACGTACTATTCCGACTGGCTGCAGACCGGACCGCAGTCGAACTGGGCCAATTACGTCGGCTACGTGCCCAGCGATTACGAGCTATCGAGCCACACGCGCGGCGTCAGCGCCCAGTTCACCTCGCAGCTGAACCCGCAGCACCTGTTCTCGATCCAGGGCTCGTACACGACGGCGACCACGCTGCGCGACAACAACACGCAGCTCAACGACACCAGCAACTCGCTGAGCATCCGCAACGTCGCCGGCATCCTGGTCGACAGCAGCAACCCGTACAACGGGCAGTGCTACTCGCGCACCGGAGCGCCGATCAACTGCTTCAGCGCGCTCGGCACCAACTACAACAGCGCGATCGGGTACTTCAGCTACCGCCAGGCGTTCCAAGGCACCGTCATACCGGCGACCGGAACGTGCGGCGGCGGACCCTGCGAGTACATGGCGCTCGGCACGGGCGCCTACGCGACGTACAACAACGTCGTGCCGAAGTTCTACGCGTTCTCGGTCAGCGACCAGTGGAAGCCGAGCGACCGGCTCAGCTTCGACCTCGGGATGCGGTTCGACCGCTTCGAGTTCGACGGCTCGGACACGACGAACGGCGGGCAGGCTCGCCAGTTCTTCTACAACGCGTGGAACAGGCAGAGCGCGGCCGGCGGGTTCGCGGCGAACTACGGTCCCCAGTTCAACATCTCGAGCCAGATCGAGGCGTACAACGAGTGGGAACCGCGGATCGGGTTGACCTACACGCTCAACCCGCAGACCGTCATTCGGGCCAGCTACGGCCGCTACGCGCAAGCCCCGAACAGCGCGTTCGAGCAGTACAACTTCCTCACCCCGGACGCCCCGGCGCTGCTGCGCGGCTTCGTGGCGCTCGGCGTCGGCAACACGCCGGCGCACGCGATCCGTCCGTCGGTCGCGAACAACTACGACTTCTCGTTCGAGCATCAGTTCAACCGCGACACCTCGGTGAAGCTGACGCCGTTCATCCGGAAGACGCAGGACCAGATCCAGCAGTTCTACCTCGACCAGAAGACCAACTTCGTCTCCGGCCTCAACGTCGGCCGCCAGACCTCGCAAGGCCTCGAGTTCGAGGTCGACAAGGGTGACTTCTCGCGCAACGGCTGGGCGGGACGCCTCACCTACACGTACACCAACAGCTACATCAACTACACCCGCCAGAACGGTCTCTCCGTGATCGACGGCTTCAACACCGCGATCCAGCAGTACGACGCGTTCACGCGCGGGGGCGGCGGTGCGCCGTGCTACACGACGGGCGGCGCGCCCGATCCGGCGTGCGCGGCGGGCTCGATCGCCAATCCGTACTACAACGCGCCGACGCAGCCGCTGATGGACCCGAACGCCAAGTACACGCCGTACGACCTCTTCCCCGGCGGCGTCGGCTCGGCTCCGGTCATTCAGTACGGTGCGCCGCACGTGGCGACGCTGCTCGTGCAGTACAAGCACGGTCCGCTCGCGATCACCCCGGCGCTCCAGTTCAGCGGCGGCGTTCGCTACGGCGTCCCGCTCTCGAACCCGGGCATCGATCCGAGCTCCTGCGCCGCCGGGCTCGGCGGAACGACCGCGAACGATCCGCGGTATCCCTACGGCGCGCCCGGCGGTTCGCCGTTCGACGCGTCGCAGTGCGGAACGATCGCTGCGATCCCGAACATCTACACCGGGCGCTTCGACAACATCGGCGCGTTCGCGGCGCCGAACAACATCCAGCTCCACACGCAAGTCTCGTGGGACGTCAACAAGCGCGTGACGCTGGTCGGGAACTTCGCGAACATCGTGAACCGCTGCTTCGGCGGGACGAAGGTGCCGTTCGCGATCAATCAGGCGTGCGGCTACGCTCCGACCTACGGTGCGGGCTCGGGACCGACTCCGGTCGGGAACGTGTTCAATCCGGGTGACAACCCGCAGCCGTTCCTGCGGACGCCGTACGATCCGCTGTTCGCCGGGTTCCCGTTCAACATGTACTTCGAGGCTCGGATCAAGATCTGATCCGCGTTTCGCGGGCATCGCGAACTTGGACGGCCTCCGCTTGGGCGGGGGCCGTCCTTTTTGTTGCGCGGTTTGCGGTCGGGGCTCGGGGTGAGGGCGGGTGCAGGCGGTTCCGGGGCACGCTCCCTCCGCGCATCCGTGCGCTCCGGTCGCTACGCGCTCCGTCGCTCCCGCCCTCCGGGCTCCGCTCCTCCGCGAGTACCCCGGAACCGCCTGCACCCGCCCTCACCCCTCCAGGCACGAAGGTCACCGGCGCATGTGCGTGGGTGCTGCGACGGTATCGTGCGCCACCACGACGTCATATCGTGCGCCGCCGCAATGTCATCCTGAGCTTGTCGAAGGATGGCCGTAGCCGGGGTGGTGCTCTGTCGGGGGTTTGAAGACGCCCGCGGCGAGGGAGCGCGCGGGCGTCGTTGGGGTCACGGTCGGGTTTGATGCGCCGCCGCCGGTCGCCGTCCGCGGGGGCGGCGGTGCGGAGCGCGGTTAGAGCGCTTTCAGGGCTTTCATTGGGGGACTCGGAGCTTCTGGCCTATGGTGAGGGAGGCCGTGGGGAGATGGTTGGTGGCGATGATCTGGTCGACCGTGGACTGGACGTCGGCGGTCGGGGCGGTCTTGCGCTCGGCGATCGACCAGAGCGTGTCGCCGCGGTGGACCGTGATCGTCGTGTAGGCGATCCGGGGCGCCGCGTGGACCGTGCTGGAGAGAGCGGGGAGCGTCACCGCCAGGCTCAGCGCGCCTAGGGCGACCAGGGGCATCAGGGTCGGTCTCTGCTTCTTGCCGTACATCGTGTGTTGCCGTTTCCCCTAGATGTTGTGCCGAACGCTCGTTCGTCCACCATATGATAGCAAGGCCGGTCGGGCCGGTCAATGGGCTACGAACGTATGTTTGCTCTCGGCGGCCTTCTGTGCTAGGATGAGCGCAATCAATGCGGCAGCTTCGGCTGCCGTGGGCGAGCGTCTCAGGGCGCAGTGCCTACTGGGTGGCATTCTTCTAGGAGGGATGATGGCCGAACGGGCCACGACCGAGAAGCAGCAGCGGATCCTCGAGGTGATCCGCGAGTTCAGCGCCGAGCGCGGGTACCCGCCGTCGGTGCGCGAGATCGGCGAGCGCGTCGGGCTCTCGTCGTCTTCGACCGTGCAGTCGCACCTCAAGACGCTCGAGCGCCGCGGGCTCCTCCGGCGCGATCCGACCAAGCCGCGCGCGCTCGTCGCCGCGCGGGGCGAGGACGACGTCCCGCCCGTCGAGTCGGCGTTCCTCCCGCTCGTCGGGCGGGTCGCCGCGGGCGTCCCGATCACGGCGACGGAGAACCTCGAGGACCAGTTCGTCCTCCCGGCCTCGTGGGTGCCGCGGGCCGGCGGGTTCATGCTGCGCGTCAAGGGCGACTCGATGGTCGACGCCGCGATCCTCGACGGCGACCTGATCGTCGTCGAGCCGCGCCAGACCGCGAACAACGGCGAGATCGTCGTCGCGATGATCGACGGCGAGGCGACGGTGAAGCGGTTCTTCCGCGAGCCGGGGCGCGTCCGGCTCCAGCCGGAGAACGCCACCATGGCGCCAATCTACGCCGACGATGTCACGATCGTCGGCCGCGTCGAAGCCGTCATCCGCAAGCTCTGACGGCTCGGCGCTGAACGCGCCGAGCCCCTCGGTGGCGACCGCTTCGGCCGGTGACGGGTTCGTCGCGCGGCTGGAGGGCCGGGTCGCGCCGTACGCGCACCGGTTCGCCGAGGCGCCGGCGGTGCAGGCGCTCCAGGAGTCGCTCCCGGTCGCGTTCGCCGTCGCGCTGGTCGCGCTGGTCGCGCGGCTCGGCGCGGCGCTGCTCAGCCGTCCGTTCCCCGGGCTGGCCGCGCTCAAGGACGTCCTCGCGTTCCTGCCGGGGGCGTTCGCGGTCGCCTCGCTCGTGATGGTCGTCGTGCTCGCGCTGCGGCTGGCGCGGCGGCTGGAGCTCCCGCGCGCCGCGCTCGTCGCCGCCGCGCTTGCCGCGTTCGCGCTCGCCGCGCCGCGCGAACTCGACGCCGCGCTGTTCGCGTACGTGCGCGGCGCCGGCGACGCCGGGCGGCTCGCCGCCGCGGCGCGCACGCTCGGCGCGAGCGGGATCTTCACCGCGATCCTCGTCGCGCTCGCGGTCGCCGGCGCGGTCGCGCTCGGCCGGCGGCGCCTCGGCGCCCGCCGCGGAACGCTCGCCGGCGCGCTCGCCGTCCTCGCGGCGGCAGGGCTGCTCTTCGCGCTCGGGCTCTCGCCGGCGAGCGGGCTCGCCACGCTGCTCGCGCCGCTCGCCGCGCTCGGCGACAGCTTCGGCGCGCTCGCCGCGATCGTCGCCGTCGAGTCGCTGCTGTGGCTGGTCGGGCTGCACGGCCCCGCGCTCCTCGCGGCGATCGTCTTCCCCGTCTACCTCGCGCTGCAGGCGCAGAACGCGGCGGCGTTCGGGGCGCACGAGCCGCTCCCGCACACCGTCGTCGTCTCGACCTTCCTGTTCGTCTTCCCGGGCGGCGCCGGGGCGACGCTCCCGCTGGTCGCGCTGCTCGCGCGCAGCCGCGTGCGCCGGCTGCGCGCCATCGGGCTGGCGGCGCTCGTCCCCGCGCTCTTCGGCCTGAGCGAGCCGGTGATGTTCGGGCTTCCCGTCGCGTACAATCCCGTGCTGGCCGTCCCGTTCCTCGTCGCGCCGCTCGCGCTCGCGTGCACGACGTACGCCGCGACCGCGTTCGGGCTGGTCGCGAAGCCGGTGTTCTACGTCCCCGCGACCGTGCCGGTGTTCGTCAACGCGTTCCTGGCGACGCTCGACTGGCGCGCGTGCGTCCTGGTCGCGGTGAACCTGCTGGTCGCGGGCGCGATCTGGTTCCCGTTCGTGCGCGTCTACGAGCGCGCCGAGGTGCTGCGCTCCGAAGCGGCGCGCGCGGCGTGAGCGCCCTCGAGACGCTGCTCGGCGGCGTCGCCGTCGACCCGCGCGTGCGCGCCGCCGGCGAGCGGGCCGCGGGGTGGCTCGAGCGCCGCGATCCGCGCACGACGGCGGTCCGCGCGCGCGTGCTGCGCGCGTTCCTCGACGAAGGGATCGCCGAGTCCGATCTCGCCGGAACGACGGGCTACGGCTACGACGACGCCGCGCGCGAGCGCTACGAGTCGCTGCTCGCGCGAGTCTTTCGCGCCGAGCGCGTGCTGGCGCGGCTCTCGATCGTGAGCGGGACGCACGCGATCGTCGCCGGGCTCGACGCGCTGGTCGCGCCGGGCGAGACGCTGCTCGCCGCGAACGGCGCGCCGTACGACACGCTGCGGCACGCGATCGCGACCGCGCCGCACGCGCTCGCCGCGCGCGGCGTCCGCTACGCGGAGATTGCGCGCACCGCGGACGGCGGCACCGATCTCGCCGCGCTGGCGGACGCGGTGCGCGAGCTGCGGCCGGCGGTCGTGTTCGTGCAGCGCTCGCGCGGCTACGCGGCGCGCCGTTCGCTCTCGGTCGCCGCGATCGCCGACGCCGTCGCGGCAGTGCGCCGCGCGCATCGGGAGGCCGTCGTCTTCGTCGACAACTGCTACGGCGAACTGGTCGAAGAGCGCGAGCCGCTCGAGGCCGGCGCCGACGTGATCGCGGGCTCGCTGATCAAGAACGTCGGCGGCGGGCTCGCGCCGGCGGGCGGGTACGTCGCGGGGCGCGCCGAGCTCGTCGAGCGGATCGCGGCGCGCGTCTTCGCGCCGGGGATCGGCGCGGGGCTGGGGCCGACGCTGGGCTTCGGGCGCGCGCTCGTGCAAGGGCTGTTCTACGCGCCACTCGTCGTCGCCGAGGCGCTGCGCGGGCTCGACTTCGCCGCGGCGCTCTTCGCCGAGCTGGGCTTCGCGGCGGATCCCGCGGCGGGTGAGGCGCGCACCGACATCGTGCAGGCGATCCGGCTCGGCACGCGCGAGCGGCTGATCGCGTTCGCGCGCGGCTTGCAGCGCGCGATGCCGGTCAACGCGCGCTTCGCGCCGGAGCCCGGCGCGGTTCCCGGCTACGTCGATCCCGTCGTCATGTCGAGCGGTTCGTTCGTCAGCGGCGCGACGATCGAGCTCTCGTGCGACGCGCCGCTGCGCGAACCGTTCGAGGTCTATCTGCAGGGCGGCGTCACGGCCGAGCACGC
>DATHLL010000018.1:0-2126 GCA_035488195.1 Candidatus Elarobacter sp.
GGCAACGCCGGAACAAGCGGCAACACCGAGCGCTACGAGAAGCAGGTTGAGCGATCGTCTCATGCGTCGGTCTTCGTCAGGAGCACTCCGGCGCCCCTAGGCGATGACTTGCGCACCCGCACGGCGAAGGCGAAGAGCCCCGCGGAGCACGGGCAAGGACCGAGGCGACGGCACAGGATCGTCTGGTCAGCATTCCCGCGAAACATCCAATCCGAGCCGCACGTATTCTTGGGAAATCCCGCACGGCGCCGGAATGCCCCACGTTCCGTAGGAGGCCTTGATGGATCGGAGTATTCGTCGCTATGCGCGCTTCGGAGGCGTGCTGTACCTGTGCGTCTTCATCGCGGCCACGTTCGGCGAAGTGTTCGTCACGGGCGCCCTCGTGGCCGACGGCAATGCGCCCCGGACCGCGGCGAAGATCGCCGGCGATGCTCAGTTGTGGCGACTGTCGGTCGGCGCCGAGTGCGTCACGCTGCTGTGCGACGTCGCTATCGCGTGGGTGCTCTACGTCATCCTGAGGCCGGCCGGGCAACGTCTCGCTTTACTGGCCGCATTCTTTCGCCTGACGTATGTTGCGGTCTACGCCGGTGCGGTCGTTGCGAACGTCATGGCGCTCAGACTCGCCCAGGCGCGCCTCGCGGATGCGGCGATGTTCGCGCTTCGAGCGCACGACGCCGCTTTTGCGCTCGGCCTCGTGTTCTTTGGAGGACACCTCGCGATCGTCGGTTTTCTCCTGGCCCAGCGTCCGATCGCGCAGCAATGGCTCGCGGTCATCCTCGTCATCACCGGAGCGTGTTACATCGTCAACACGTTCTCGGGCTTCGTGTTGCCGAGCCTGCACGCGGTGCTGTTCCCTTGGATCTTGGTGCCGGCGTTCTTCGGCGAGCTCGGCCTGACGTTCTGGCTGCTGTTCGACGGTCCCCGCGTCGCTGCCATGTGGGACGAAACGCAATCCGCGCCGTGACCCCGGCGGAAAAGAACACCATTCGGGAACCGGGCCGAGAGCTGCGACAACGAACCGTCTTGGATCGGCGGACACGTTTGAGCCGCCCGGCGAGCCTAACCCGGACCGCGCGTCGCGTCGAACCGGAAGACTTCGTTGTAGCTCTGCGATTCGACGTGCCGCGCCGTTTGGAAGACGTCGACGACCGCATCCTGCACGCGGTTGTCCCATTCGGCCCGCGCCCAGGTGTCCCGATCGTTCCATTCGGAGACGATCGCGACGTGCGCCTCGTCATCGCTCACCAGTATCGCGCTTCCGAGGTGTCCTGCGGTCTTAGCAACCTCGATTGCCTCGAGCGTCGACCGAATGCCCGCGACGAGCTCTCCCGTTGCCGACGGCTCAAGACTGAAGAAGATCACGTGAACGAAGCGCCCCATAGACGACCACGATAGCCAAAAAACGGCAGCAGTTCCTGCGGCGTGTTCGGGTTCGTCGAGCTTGGAATCTCCCGCGCCGGATACGATGAGAACGGGCGGTTCACTCCACGGCGCACGCATAGATAACCGCAAGTAGTGGGGGCAGTCAGAAGAAACCCGTGGTGACCACAGATACGTGTCGCCTGGGCGGGATTCAAGCGCGAGCCGTCGTACCGGGGCGAGGGTGGTTGCCTTGTTCGTCGAGGAGATACGGTGAAGCAGCGTCTGGTATCGATCGCCGCGGTCGCGGCGTTGTTCGGGCTCGTCCTTCCCCCGCCCGCCGGCGCGGCCGGCGAGGGGAAGCCCTACGGCGCCCGCGACCCCGTAACGTGCGGCTCCACCGCCGCCCCCGCCTCCGGCGGGCCGTCGGCCGCGCAGGCGGCCCGCTACGTCGCCTGCGGCGTCGAGAAGGTCTCCAGCGGCAACCTCTACCTGGTCAGCGACGTGAAGGTCCAGGTCGGCGCGCCGCGCGCCTTCCTTCCCCGCGTTGACTCCGGCGTCGACGTCGACACATCCAAACAGGTCTATCCGATCCGCGGCAGCTTCCGCCGCTACATCTGCGACCCCGTCAGCAGCTACATGGGCAACGCGGGCAAGAACTGCGCCTATGCGAACGAGACGGAGGCGAAGGGGACGTGCTACCGGACGTCGTTCGGCGACTGGCGCTGCAGCATGCTCGACGTGATGCACGCGGGTCTGGCCGCATA
>DATHLL010000019.1:0-12363 GCA_035488195.1 Candidatus Elarobacter sp.
CCCCGGCACGCGCGCGAAGACGGTCTGGTAGCGCGCGGCGCGGATATCGTCACCGGTGCGCGTGCCGACGTACGGCGGAAGCGGCACCTCGCCGTGCGACTCCAGGAGCGCGCCGACGTCGACGGCGTCGTCGAAACGGACGACCCGCGGTCCGTCCGGCAGGACGTCGGTGATCGTCGCGCCGGCGTCGCCGAAACGCATGCGGACGCCCGCGCGGAGCTTGCGTCCGGGCCGCACGAGCGCCAGCCACTCACGCGCGGCGGGATCGAACGCCGCCTGCGCGCGCGGCCGCAGCAGCAGCAGCTCGATCGCGCCGCCGGCGCCGCCGTCGCGCCCTGGCTCGCGGACGCCGCGCAAGCGCGCGCGCACGACGCGCGTCTCGTTCAGCACCAGCACGTCGCCCGCGCGCAGCAGCGAGGGAAAATCGACGAACGTCCGGTGCGCGAGCGCGTCACCCGGTCCGGCGACGAGCAGCCGCGCCGCCTCGCGCCGCTCCGCCGGCTCGTGCGCGATCAGCTCGTCCGGCAGCGCGTAGTCGTAGGCCGCGACGTCGCGCGGCGCGTCATCGTTCATCGGGCGGACCGCAGCGAAGCGAGGACCGCGAAGGGCTCGGCGTCAGCCGAGCCCACTCGGGACGCGGTTGCGCTCGATCTCGACGAACGACCGGAGCCGCTTGCGCTCGTCCTCGGGCAGGTCGACGAACTGCACACCGACCTGGAACGTCTCGCGCTCGAGCGCCTTCACCCAGCGCACCTCGCCGCGCGCGACCAGAAACGGCGCGCGCTTCATCGTGAACGTGTAGCGCGTCCCCTTCGGCAGGTACTGCTCGGAGATCATCCGCATCCCGGTCTCGCTGATGTCGGCGACCGCCGCGCGGAACAGCGTGAACGAGGCCTTGTCCTCGACGACGACCTCGATGAACTTGCGCAGCCGGACGGCGTGCTCGGCGCGCTGGTCCTCAGCCATTCGTCATCGTCGTCCCGGGGAAGTAGAACGCGACGATCTCGCTCGCCGCCGCGCCCGACGCGGCGAAGTAGCGCGCACCCCACTGACACAAGCCGACGCCGTGACCACGCCCCGAGCCTTCGATGACGAGCCGCGGCGGCGCCTGCGGCTGCGAGGCGTCGATCCGCACCGAACGCAGCCACAGGCTGCGCACGACGTCGTAGCCGAGCGCGCGCCGGAAATCGGCGACGGGGATCGTCGCCGCCGTCGTGCCGAGCAGCGCGACGCCGCGCGGCCGCCCGGTCGCGTCGGGCTCGGTCAGCGCGGTGCCGACGAGCGTCCCGCCGGTCTTCGCGCCGAACGCGGCGACCGCGCGGTCGAGCGGGACCGCGCGCGACCAGCGGTACTCTGGCGCCGGCGCGCAGTACGGGTCGCCGACGCCGCGCAGATACGGGAGCGGCGCGCCGTTCCACACGGTGCTGACGTCCGCGGTATGTCCGCCGCAGCACGACGAGTAGAACACCGACGCGGGTCCGCCGTTGAACACGACGGTCTTCCCGCGCGACGCCTGCACCGCCGCGGTCGACGCGGGATGCTCCGCTTCCACGCCGCCCCAGTGCTGGTCGGCGTCGTCGGCGCGCACGTCGTACGGCCGCGAGAGCGAGCGCTTCGCGAGCGCGAACGTGCGCGCGACGATCGCCTGCGCCTCGAGCGCCGCGGCCGGCCAGGACGGCGGCGACTCGAGCGGGACGACGCCTTGCAGGTACTGGTCGACGTCGATCGTCGTCACCAGCATCATCTTCCCGTCGGCCGAGCCGACGGTCGAGGGGGCGCCGCGCCAGCGCTTCCCGCCGAACGCGAACGTTCCGTCGGGCGCGACCCGCGGCGTCTCGCCGCGCGTGTCGTTCGCGACCAGCACGCGGATCTGCGGCGAGAGCGGATCCCACACGTCGATCCCGCCGGTCGCGACCGTCGTCGCGCCCGCGGCGAGCGACTTGAGGAACAGCGCGCGCTCGATCATAGCAGGCGCTGCTGCATCCCTTCGCCGCGTGGGCGCAGGCCGAGGTGCGCGAGCGCGGCCGGCGTGGTCTTGCGGCCTTGCGCGGTGCGCTGGACGAACCCGATCTTCAGCAGGTACGGCTCGACGACGTCTTCGAGAGTCTCCACGTCCTCGGTCAACGTCGCGGCGATCGCGTTGATTCCCACCGGGCCGCCGCCGTACTGGTTCGCGATCGTGTCGAGATACGCGCGGTCGAGCCGGTCGAGGCCGCGCTGGTCGACGCCCTCGCGGCGCAGCGCCTCATCGGCCACCTCGGCGGTGATGACGCCGCCGGCGCGGACCTCGGCGAAATCGCGGACACGGCGCAGCAGCCGGTTCGCGACGCGCGGGGTCCCGCGGCTGCGCTCGGCGATCGTCCGCGCCCCGTCCGGCTCCATCGCGATCTCCAGCACGCGCGCGCTGCGCTCGACGATCCGCTGCAGCTCGGCCGGCTCGTAGTACGCGAGATGGTGCACGATCCCGAAGCGGTCGCGCAGCGGCGCCGAGAGCATCCCCGCGCGCGTCGTCGCGCCGACCAGCGTGAAGCGCTTGAGCGGGAGCTTGAGCGTCTTCGCGTACGCGCCTCGGTCGACGACGAAGTCGATCTGGAAGTCCTCCATCGCCGGATAGAGATACTCCTCGACGACGGTCCCGAGACGGTGGATCTCGTCGATGAACAGCACGTCGCCCGCTTCGAGCGCGGTGAGGATGCCGACGAGGTCCTTCGGCTTCTCGAGCGTCGGGCCCGAGGTCGGGCGCATCGTCCCGCCGGTGGCGCGCGCGATCAGGTTCGCGAGCGTCGTCTTCCCAAGCCCGGGCGGTCCGGAGAAGAGCACGTGCTCGAGCGCCTCGCCGCGCCGCGCGGCCGCGTCGATCGCGATGCGCAGGTTGTCGACGATCTGCTCCTGCCCGACGTAGTCCTCGAAACTGCGCGGCCGCAGCGTCGCGCCGTACACCTCGTCCTCGAGCGACGCGTCGGCGCCGACGATGCGCGGCACGTCCCCCGGCTGCGGCTCACCCTTCGACAGGCTCAGGCTGACATCGTCGCCGGGCGCGACATCGCCGGGCCCGACGATCTTCTTCCGCACCGAGTCGCTCATGCGCGCGCTCCGGTTGCGTTGCGGTGGCGGTAGATCTCCGCCAGCAGCGTCTCGGCGTCGTCGATCTGCGGCGCGCGCTCGAGCGTCTCGGCGATCATCGCTTCCGCTTCGGCACGGCGGTAGGCGAGCTGCAGCAGCACGGCGAGCGCCTCGCTCGCGAACTCGGGCATCGGCGGCTTCTCGACCGCCGCGCGCGCCGGCGCGTCCTGGATCAGCAAGAAGCGCGCGACCTTGCCCTGCAGCTTGGCGACGATGTCGCGCGCTTTCTGCTGACCGATCCCGGGGAGCGTCTTGAGGAACGCGTGGTCGCCTTCGTCGATCGCGCGCGCGATGCGGCCCATCGGCGCGGAGAACGCGCGCGCCGCCGACTTCGGGCCGATCGACGCGACCGAGAGCAGCGCCTCGAAGAACTCGCGCTCGATCGCGTTGGTGAACCCGAAGAACGTGAACCGCCCGGCGTTCCCGTCGATCGCGAGATGGTGGTACACCTCGAGCGTCACCGCGCCGCCGGCGTCGGGAACTTTGGTCGCGATGCTCGGCGGCAGCACGACGTCGTACGCGACCCCGCCGGTCTCGACGCGCACGGCGTCGGCCGCGCGCTCGAGCACGGTACCGGATATTCTCGAGAACACTACGCGAGCCGGGTCGCGCGGCCGCGCCGCTGGGGCATCACCACGCCGAGTTCGGCGAAGCGCCCGCGTTGTGCTTCCACATTGGCGAAGGCGATCGCCAGCGCGAGCGCGTCGGAGACGTCGTCGGGCTGCGGCGGCGCGGCGAGCCCGAGGAGCTGGACGACCATCCCCTTCACCTGCGACTTCGCCGCCGAGCCGTTCCCGGTCAGCGCGCGCTTCACCGACGCGTGCGCGAGATCGTGCAGCGGAACGCCGTGCGCGCCGGCGACCAGCGCGATCACGCCGCGCGCGTGGCCCATCAGCACCGCCGTCTGCGGGTGCTCGTACGCGGTCCACAGCTCCTCGACGACCATGCAGTCCGGCCGCGTCGCGCGCACGACCTCGGTCATCGCGTCGTGGAGCTGCAACAGGCGGCGCTCGAGCGGTTCCTTCGGGTTCGGCTGGAGGACGCCGCCCTCGACCAGCCGCAGCGCGCCGCCGTCCGCTTCGACGACGCCGTAGCCGGTCGTGCGCAGACCGGGATCGACGCCGAGGATGCGGCGCGCCGTCATTGGCTTCCCGAGCGCATCACGGTGATGTTCACCGACTCGCCCGGCCGCACCGAGCTGTTCGCCTCGGGCTCCGTGCGCACGACCTTCCCGTTCTCGAGCGAGCTGTCCGAGGTGTAGACGATGTTGCCGATCTGGTAGCCCGAGGTGATCAGCGCGCGCTTCGCCTCGTCGAGCGTCATCCCGGTCACGTCGGGGATCGAGCCGCCCACGCTCACCGTGATCGTCACCTTCGCGCCCTTCTTCGCCTTCGTCCCGGCCGGCGGGCTCTGGCTGGCGACCTGCTGCGTCGGGTTCGCGGCGTCGACGGCGTACGCGAGCGAGGGCGTGAAGCCGGCGCCGGTGAGCGCCTGCTGCGCGGCGTCGGGGTCCTGGCCGACGACGTTCGGCACCGCGGCGCTCTGCGGTCCGGTGCTGACGATGACGTTCACCGCGGCGTTCGGCTCTGCGGTCGACTGCGGCTGCGGGTCTTGCGAGGCGATCATGTTCGCGGGGATCGTGTCGCTCGCGGTCTGCTGCGCGACGTTCAGCCGGAGGCCGAGCGGCGAGAGCTTCTTGCGCGCCTCGTCGACCGTCATGTTCACGACGTCGGGGACGACGATCGGCTGCGCGCCCTTCGAGACGATCAGCGTGACGACCGAGCTCTGCTGGACCTGCGCCGAGACCGGCGGGGTCACGTCGATCACCTGCTGCGCGGGGACGGTCGCGTCGAACCTCTCGAGCACCTTCGCCTTGAGCTTCGCGTTCTGCAGCGTGCGCGTCGCGTCGGCGACGTTGTAGCCTTTCACGTCGGGGACCGTGACGCGCGGGAGGCCGCCCGAGACGATCAGCGTCACGACGGCGTTGCGCGCCAGCTTCGTCCCGGCCGCGGGATCCTGGCGGATCACGTGATCGCGCGGCACGCCCTCGCTGTTCTCGTTCACCGGCTTCGCCTGCAGCCCGCGCTGCGCGAGCTCTTGCGCGGCGCGCGTCGCACTCATCCCGCGCAGGTCGGGGACGTCGACGCTCGCCTCCCCGCCGCCGCCGCCGAGCGTTCCGCGCAGCGCGAAGTAGCCGATCAGGATCGCCAGCGCGAGCAGCGCCGGGAAGAGGATCCAGCGCCGGTCCGGCCCCTGCGCGACGTACTCCGTTTCGACCACGTCGTCGGGGACGGGAAGCGTCGCGGTCTGCGGGCGGTCTGGGGCGGTCGAGCGGCGCGGCGGCGGGACCGGCGGCTTCACCGCGCCGAGCGTGCTGGTCGGCGCGTCGGCGAACGAGGGCCCGGCCAGCGCGGCGTGCGGCTTCTCTCGCGCCTCGCGCAGCGCGCTCGCGAGCTCGGTCGCCGAGGCGTAGCGCTCCTGCGGGCTCTTGCGCAGCAGCCGCGCGACGATCGAGGCGATCGCGGGGCTCACGCCGGTCGTCGCCGGGTCGATCGCCGGCGGCTCCTCGGATACGTGCTTGAGCGCGACCGCGACCGCGTTCTCGCCGGAGAACGGCAGCGAGCCGGTCAGCATCTGGTAGAGGACGACGCCGACCGAGTACAGGTCGCTGCGCTCGTCGAGGTCGTGTCCTTGCGCTTGCTCGGGCGAGATGTACGCGACGCTCCCCATCACCATCCCGGGCTGCGTCACGCCGAGCGTGTGCTCCGAGACGGCGCGCGCGATCCCGAAGTCGCTCAGCTTGACGACGTCGTCCTTGGTGACCAGGATGTTCGCCGGCTTCACGTCGCGGTGGAGCAGCCCTTGGCGGTGCGCGTAGGCGAGCCCGCTCGCGATCTGGATCGCGTAGTCGACCGCGACCGGCTCCGGCAGAACGCGCTCGTCGCGCATGATCTCGCCGAGCGTCGCGCCGTCGACCAGCTCCATCACGATGTAGTACGAGTGGTCCTCGCGCCCGAAGTCGAAGACGTTGACGATGTTCGGGTGCGAGAGCTTCGCCGCGGCCTGCGCCTCGTACGAGAACCGCTTCACGAAGTCGTCGTCGCTCGCGTACTGCTCGCGCAGCACCTTGATCGCGACCCGCCGCCGCAGCAGCGTGTCGGTCCCGACGTAGACGTTCGCCATCCCCCCGTTGCCGAGGGTCCCGTCGACGCGGTACCGGTTGTTGAAGATGCGCTCGGCGGAGGGATTGGTCGGGTTCACGGTCGGCGCTTAACTTCGCGACCGGGCGAGCGCGACCCGCAGAACCTCTCGGGCGATCGGCGCGGCATACGTTCCTCCGTACCCGACGTTCTCGATCACGACGGCGACGGCGACCCGGGGCGCCTCGGCGGGGGCGAAGGCGACGAACCACGCGTGGGAGCGGCCGTGCGGGTTGGTGGCGGTCCCGGTCTTCCCCGCGACGGTCACGCCGGGAAGCTGGGCCGCCGTCCCCGTCCCCCGCTTGACGACCTGGATCATCAGGTCGCGGACTTCGTGCGCCGTGTCGGCCGAGATCGGCTGCGCGATCGTCTCGGGGCGGGTCGCGATCCCCGTCTCGCTCCCCGCGATCTGGCGGACGAGGTACGGACGCGGGGTCGTCCCGTCGTGCGCGATCGTCGCGTCGACCAGCGCCATCCGCATCGGGGTGACGAGTAGCGAGGCCTGGCCGAACCCGAGCTGGGCGAGGATCCCGCTGTAGACGTCCTTCTTCGCCGGGACGCGGTCGCGCGCGACCGGGAGGTCGAAGTCGACCGGCTGCCCGAGCCCCCACTTCGCGGCGTACTGGAACCACGTGTCGGTCCCGATCTTGAGCGCGATCTGCGCGAAGTCGACGTTCGAGCTGAGCGCGAAGGCGCCGGCGAGGTCCTGCGTCCCGGTCGTCTCCTCTTCGTCGTTGTGGACGGTGAAGTCGCCGATCGTGAGCCCGCCGTAGTCGCTGAACGTCGACTGCGGCGTGACGACCCCGGCGTCGAGCGCGTCGGCGGCCGTGACGACCTTGAACGTCGAGCCCGGCGGGTAGAGCCCTTGCGTCGCGCGGTCGAGCAGCGGCGAAGCCGGATCGTGCAGCAGCGCGGGCCACAGCGCCTCGAGCCGGTTCGGGTCGTACGACGGCACCGAGGCGATCGCGAGGACCGCGCCGCTGCGCGGGTCCAGGACGACGCCCGCGGCGCGCGCGTGCTGCGAGAGGCCGGCGACCAGCGCGCGCTGCACGACGAGGTCGATCGTGGTGACGACGTCGGCGCCGCGCGGCGCGCCGTGCGTCCCGGCGAGGATCTGGCGGAGCTGCGTGAACGTGTCGACCGCGTCGGTGTGCGCGGTCAGCGCGCGGTCGAACGCGTCCTCGATCCCCGAAGTGCCGTAGCGCGAGGACGCGTAGCCGACCGCCTGCGCGACCAGCGCGCCGTGCGGGTAGACGCGCTTCGCGCCGCGCGAGACCGCGAGCGGCTCACCGTCGGAGGCGAGGATCGACCCGCGCCCGACCGCGACCTGCGCGTGCCGCGGATTGTACTGGTTTTCGGCGAGCTTCGGCCCCTCGACGAGCTGAACCCACACCTGCCGCACCGCGAGCAGCGCGAACAAGATCACGAAGATCGCACCGAGCCGCGCGATCGACCGATCCGTCAGGAACGTTCTCCTGCGCTCGGTCCATCGCCCGTTTGCTCACTGCGTTCGCGCAGGAGCGTGTAGCCGCCGCTGGTGCGGACCGCGAGGTGCGCGTGGCCGGGGTCGCCGGCGATCGCGTCGTTCAAGAGGCGGTGGGCGAGCTCGTCGTCGAGACCGTCGATCGCGAGCACCGCGTCGACCGCGACCTCGTCGAGCAGCGGGCCGGCGACGTACGCCGCGTGCGGGATCGTCTCCCACAAGCGCTCCTCGTACGGCGCGTCGCGCCAGGGACCGCGCTTGCCGAACACCGTCGCGTGGTAGTCCCACGCGCAGAGCCGCCGCTCGTTCCACACGAAGTGGTCGCGCACGCAGGTGCGCCGGCAGATCGCGCACTGCGTGAGCTGCTCCGGCGGATGCGCGAACGCGTCGAGCACGTCGTCGGAGAGATCGTCCGCGTTCACGACCACGTCTTCGGTGAGCACGGACGGAACGGCGGCCGACCAGCCGATGCGCGCCAGCAGCTCGAGCTCGCGCAAGGATGAGACGAACGAGCGCTCGTCCGAGGGATCGAAGGTCTGATCGGTCCAGCCCGCGAGGTTGTCGGCGGCGACGCCGACGCGCTGCCAGTTCTCGCCGAGCACGACGCCGATCGGCGTCCACGCGAGCGGGACGAGCCACGCGGTCACCTGCCGGTTCTCGGGGACGAGGCTCGAGGTGAACGCGAGCGTGCTGGCGTTTCCGCCGAGCACGTACGCGCGCGCCTCGGTCTTGACGGGTAGCTCGGCCGGTGAACTCACAACCGCTTCGCGTACGGCGCGGCGTGGGTACGATCCCGCTGCTATGAACGCATCACGCCCGCTCACGCTCCTCGCCGGCGTCGCACTCCTGGGCCTCGGCGTCTCGCTGATCGCCCGCTCCGCCGGCGCCGAGGACGGCGAAAGCGCCGGCGGCGCCGCCGAGCGCAATCGTGATGCCAGCGTCCCCTACGGCCGCGGGACGCGCATCGAGAAGGCGTTCACCATCGAATCTCCGGCCGGCGAACTGTACGCGTACTGGCGCAACCTCGAGAACCTGCCGAGCATCATGTCGCATCTCGCGCGCGTCGAGGAGCTCGGCGACGGGCGCTCGCGCTGGACGGCGAAAGGCCCCGGCGGCGTCCCCGCCGCGTGGGAGGCCGAGATCATCGACGACACGCCGGGCGAGCGCATCGCGTGGCGCTCGGTCGGCGGCACCGTCCCGAACGCCGGCTCGGTGACGTTCGCCGAAGCGCCCGGCGAGCGCGGCACCGAGCTGCGCGTCGAGATGGAGTGGGCGCCGCCGGGCGGACCGCTCGGCAAGTCGTTCGCGAGCCTCTTCGGCGGCGATCCCGGGCTGATCGTCGAGACCGATCTGCGCCGTTTCAAGGCGACGATGGAGGCCGGCCACTACGCAGTCAACGGAACCGACGTGAAATCATGAGAGCAGTCACCTACCGCGGCACGGGCAAGGTGTCGGTCGACACCCATCCCGATCCGGAGATCCTCACCCCGTACGACGCGATCGTGCGCGTCACGTCGACCGCGATCTGCGGCTCGGACCTGCACATGTACTCGGGCTACATCCCGACCGTGAAGAAAGGCGACGTCTTCGGCCACGAGTTCATGGGCGAGATCGTCGAGGTCGGCAGCGAGGTCAAGAAGGTCGCGGCCGGCGACCGCGTCCTCGTCCCGTTCACGATCTCGTGCGGAAACTGCATCCACTGCCGCAACGGGATGACCTCGCTCTGCGACAACTCGAACCCGAACGCGTGGATGGCCGACATGCTGCTCGGCTACACCTGCAGCGGGCTCTACGGCTACTCGCATGCGTTCGGCGGCTATCCCGGCGGACAGGCGGAGTACGTGCGCATCGCGTGGGCCGACGCCAATGCGTTCAAGGTTCCCGCGGGGCTCCCCGACGAGCAGGCGCTGTTCCTGACCGACATCTTCCCGACGGGCTGGCAGGCGGCGGAGCAGGCCGAAATCGCGCCGGGCGACACCGTCGCGGTCTGGGGCTGCGGTCCCGTCGGCTGGTTCACGATCCAGAGCGCGTTCCTGCTCGGCGCGGAGCGCGTGATCGCGATCGACCGCATCCCGTACCGGCTCGAGCGCGCGCGGGCGCTCGGCGCCGACACGATCAACTTCGACGAAGACGACG
The DNA here is from genome assembly GCA_035488195.1 of Candidatus Elarobacter sp. Lineage (GTDB taxonomy): Bacteria > Vulcanimicrobiota > Vulcanimicrobiia > Vulcanimicrobiales > Vulcanimicrobiaceae > Vulcanimicrobium. Next base: position 9,943 of record DATHLL010000019.1, read on the forward strand.
TCGTCGAGACGCTCAAGACGGCGACCGCGGGACGCGGCCCCGACCGCGCGATCGACTGCGTCGGGATGGAGGCGCACTCGTTCGCACCCGACAGCGTCGCCGACAAGGTGAAGCAGACGCTGAAGCTCTCGTTCGACCGCGCGCACGTGATCCGGCAGGCGATCTACGCCGTCGGCAAGGGCGGCGTCGTCTCGGTGCCGGGCGTGTACGCGGGCTTCATCGACAAGTTCCCGATGGGGATCGTCGTCAACAAGGCGCTCACGATCCGCAGCGGGCAGACGCACGTCCACAAGCACGTGCCGAAGCTGATGGAGATGATCGAGCAGGGCCGGATCGATCCGAGCAAGGTGATCTCGCACGTGCTCCCGCTCGAGTCCGCGCCCGAAGCGTACAAGATGTTCGTCGACAAGGCGGACGACTGCGAGAAGGTCGTCCTCAAGCCGGGCCTGAGCGCCGCAGCCTGACCCCGAGCGGCGGCATTCGAGGCGAGCGGCGCGCGGCCGGGGAGGAAGGCTCTCCGGCCGCGCGGCAGCTTGCGGCGTGCCCGACATCCTGCTGCTGAACGGCCCGAACCTCGGCCGCCTCGGAAAGCGCGTTCCGGAGATCTACGGAACGACGACGCTCGCCGAGATCGAGGCGTCGGTGCGCGCCGTCACCGAGCCCGCCGGTTTCGGCGTGATCGCGAAGCAGAGTGACGCCGAAGGCGAGCTGATCGGGATCCTGAACGCGCACCGCGACTGCGCGGGCGCGATCGTGAACCCCGCCGCGCTGATGATCGCCGGCTGGAGCCTGCGCGACGCGCTCGAGGACTTCGGCCGCCCGTGGGTCGAGGTGCACATCAGCAACATCTACCGCCGCGAGGAGTTCCGGCAGAAGTCGGTCCTCGCGCCGCTCGCCTCCGCGGTGATCGTCGGCGCCGGCCCGTACGGCTACGTCCTCGGCGCGCACGCGCTCGTCCACATCCTGACCGGCACGCCGTAGAGCGCGGCTCGCCGCCGCGGCGCGCGGTCTCAGCGCGCCGTTTGCGCCTCCAGGCGCTGCGCGCGTGCGCGCGCGTCGTCGGCGAAGACCGCTTGGAAGTGCGGGTTCAGCGCGAGCGCGTGGCGGTAGTCGGCCAGCGCGGCGCGTGTGTCGCCGTCGTGCTCCGCGATGACGCCGGCGTGGTACCAGATGCGGGCGTCGGCCGTGTTCCAGGCCGTCGCTCGCCGCGAGGCGACGCGCGCCGTGTCCCAGCGTCCGGCGCGAGCGGCCGTCCACGCGAGCGTGTCCTCGGCGAAGACGTCGTCGCGCACGGCGAGCTCACCGCGCGCGATCGCGTACGCGTCGCCGAGCCGCGTCCCATGGTCGGCGTAATACAGCGCCAGAAGGCGGTCGACGAGATGCTGCGCGTTCCCCAGCCGCTCGACAGCGACGATCTCGTCGCGCGTCGCATCCGCCGCACGCTGGCGCGCGGCTTGACCGCCGATGCCGGTTCCGTCGCCGATGCGGTCTTGCGCGTCGGCGAGCAGGCCGAGATTCTCCGGCGACGGCGTCAGTGCGACCGCGCGCGCCGCGGCGTCGCGCGCGCCGGACCAGTTCCCGAGCGCCGCGTCGAAGCGCGCGGTGTCGGTGAGCGCCTGCACGTCGTCGGGGAAGCGCTCGAGGGCGGTCTTCTCCTCCCGCAGCGCGGCGTCCGCATCGCCGCCCGCGAACGCGAGTTCGCCGAGGCGCGCATGGAACCACGCGCGCCGCTCGTTCGGGATGCCGTAGATCGCGTCGGCACGGCGCGACGCGCGCTCGAGCAGGGCTCGCGCGCGCGGCAGATCGCCGGTCAGCTCGGCGTAGCGGGACGCGACGACCTCGGTCGCCTCATTGCTCCCGCCGCCGAAGCGCGCGATCAGCGCGCGCGCCGCGGCGTAGTCGCCGAGCTCCATCTCCAGCGACGCTTCGCTCATCGCCGCCGACGGATCGTCCGGCGCCTCGGCGCGCGCGGCGTGCGTCGTCGCGAGCGCTTCGCGGAACCTGTGCAGCGTGAGCTGCGCGGACGCGAGCGCGCGCAGCGCCGCACCGTTGCCGCGCGGCTGGACGCGCAGCGAGCGCCGCGCTGCCGCCTCGGCGCGCCGCACGTCGCCGACGTCGCCCCGCTCGCGATAGCGCTGCAGGTACTCCGCCGAGAGCATCCGCGGGGTGAGCTGATCGTCCGCGTCGCCGCGCAGCCGCGACTCCTCGAACGCGATCGTCTTCGCGCGGATCGTCGCGTCGTCGCGAAGCGGCGCGGGCGTGACCGCCGCGAGCGGATCGCTCGCGGCCGCACGCGACGCCCAGACCGGCCACGCCGCGAGCGCGGCGAGCGCGATCGCGACGAGCCCGAGGACGCGCTTCAGAACCGGATCCCCACGCCGGCGTACGGCCCCTGGTGGTTGAAGCCGACGCCCGCGTCGG
>DATHLL010000020.1:0-7012 GCA_035488195.1 Candidatus Elarobacter sp.
GGTCGGCTCCGACGCGCACTCGCCGAAGGACCAGGGCGGCGCATTCGAGACCGTGCTCGCGGTGCTGGACGAGCTCGAGATCAACGAACTGGTCTTCCCGATCGGCGGACAGCTCCGCCGCGTCGCGCTGCGCGTCGTCCGCGAGCCGGACCCTGAGCCCGAACCCGCGCCCGCCCCGCGCCCGGAGCCGGCCCGGGAAGAGCCGGCCGAGACCGCGTCCGCGAAACCGGTCCGCAAAGCGCGCGCCGCCGCGAAACCGACCCGCGCTCCGGAGACCTCACCGGAACGCCCGCCGGCCCGGCACGAAGCCCCGCCGCCGAAACCCGAACCGAGCGCCGCGGAGCCCACCCCGGCCGAGCCGGCTCCGAGCGAGCCCGCTCCGGCTGGACCATCGGCTCCGGCTGGACCATCGGCTCCGGCCGAACCATCGGCTCCGGCCGAACCAGCGGCTCCGGCCGAACCGGCCGCGGCCGCCGAAGCACCGGCTGCTGAAGCACCGGCTGCTGAAGCACCGACTGCGAAACCACCGGCTGCGAAACCACCGGCTGCGAAACCGGCCAAATCCGCAGCCCCGGCGGCTGCCGCGGCAGCAACCGCCCAGCCGGCGACGGCGGAACCTGCTGTCGGCCCGTCCGCGCCGTCGGAACCGGCCGATACCGAACACGCGTCCCCCAGATCGGCCGATGCAGAGCCGGAGCCGTCCGCTCGGACCGCTCCCAAGCCGGCGTCGAAGAAGGCGCGCGCTCCGGAACCCCAGCCGCCCCCCGAGGCGGAAGCCGCGCCGCAGCGGCACACCGACGCACGCGAGGGCGAGCCGGCTCCGGAACCGGTTCAGGCTCCGGCGCCCGCGCCGGTTCCGCCGAAACGAAAGCCGCAGCCGGTGGAAACGGCGCGCTACGCCTCCGATGCTCCGGCAAAGGCTGCCGCACCGGCAAAGGCCGCAGCTTCGGCGAAGGGTGCTCCCGTCAAGGCCGCCCATCCCGCGAAGGCCGCTGCCCCCGCCAAGCCGGCTTCGGCCAAGCCCGCCGTCGCTGCGAAGGGCTCCGCGCCGCTGAAGGGCACCGCGCCGGCGAAGCACGCGGCGGCGAAGAAGGCGCCGGCCGGGAAGGTCGCGCCCGGCAAGAAGGCTGCGCCGGCGAAGACCGCCGCGAAGAAAGCGGCGCCGGTGAAGGCGGCCGGCAAGAAGGCGACTCCTGCGCGGGGTGCGGCGAAGAAGGCCGCGCCGGCGAAGAAGGCGGCGCCGGCGAGAAAGACGGCAGCCAAGAAAGCGCCGGCGCGCGCGGCTTCCAAGAAGTCCGCGCCGAAGAAGGCCGCCGCGAAGAAAGCGCCGGCGCGCGCGCCGGCCCGCAAAGCGGCCGCCGCCAAGAAGACGACCACGAAGAAGACGGCGGCCAAGCGTCGCTAGGAGGACCCGGTTTGCGTAATCTCGTCATCGGCGCGCTCGTCGGCGTGCTGGCGATCACCGCGTGCACGAAGGTCGGCGACCAGAGCGCGACCGCCGTCAGCGTCAGCACCGGCGGAGGCAGCGTCGTCCCCGGGGAGCTGCGCGTCGCGACTCAGCGCGGGCCGAACACGCTCAACCCGATCCTCTCGGCGAACACGACCGAAGGCTTCCTGAACCGGCTCAGCTTCGACACGCTGGTCACCGTCGACGGCCGCACCAAGAAGATGATCCCGAGCCTCGCGACCGAGGTGCCGAGCACCGAGAACGGCGGGATCAGCAAGGACGGCCTCACGATCACCTACCACCTCCACAGCGGGGTGAAGTGGCAAGACGGCCAGCCCTTCTCGAGCAAGGACGTCAAGTTCACGTGGCAAGCGATGATGAACAACGCGAACAACGTGAACGCGCGGATCGGCTACGAGGACGTGAAGTCCGTCGACACGCCGAACGACACGACGGTCGTCTTCCACCTCAAGCACAAGTTCGCGCCGTTCGTGAACACCGTCTTCACCGACAGCGACAACCCGATCTGCATCCTCCCCCAGCACCTGCTCGCGTCGTATCCGAACCTCAACCAAGTTCCGTTCAACTCGCAGCCGGTCGGGACCGGCCCGTTCAAGGTCGCCTCGTGGGTGCGCGGCGACCACATCGAGTTCGTCGCGAACGACGACTACTTCAAGGGCAAACCGAAGCTTCGGCGGATCGTCGTCCGCGAGATCCCCGACGAGAACACCTCGCTCAACGCGCTGCGCGCGCACGACGTCGACTGGATCTTCGAGGCCTCGCCGCAGCTCTACAAGCAACTCAAGGGGATGCAAGGGATCACGACGCTGCTGAACGACCAGCCGCAGACGCTCGGGATGCAGATGAACACCTCCCGCCCGATGCTCAGCGACGTGCGCGTCCGCCGCGCGATCGCGTACGCGGTCGACAAACAGGCGCTGGTCGACAAGAACACCGGCGGCAGCGCGACGGTCGCGTGGGCCGATCAGCCGCCGTGGTCGTGGGCGTACGAGCCGAACGTGACCAAGTATCCGCACGACGTGGCGAAGGCGAAGCAGCTCCTGGCCGAGGCCGGCTGGACGCCCGGACCCAACGGGATCGTGCAGAAGAACGGACAGCCGCTCTCGCTGCAGATCTCGTACAACGTCGAGAACGCGACGCGCCGGCTGGTCGCCGTGCAGATTCAGGCGATGCTCAAGGACGCCGGGATCGACGCGCAGATCAAGTCGTATCCGGCCAACCTCTTCTTCGCCACCTACGGCCAAGGCGGGATCCTGACGACCGGCAAGTACGACATGTCGATCTCGGGATGGATCGCCGGGTTCGATCCGGACGACCACTCGCTCTACGAGTCCGATCAGATCCCGCGGCCGGGCCATCCCGACGGCGTGAACTACACGCGCTATCAGAGCTCGGAGATGGACGCGGCGCAGCAAACGGCGCTCAGCTCGTACGACGACGCGGTTCGCAAGAAGGCGTACTCGGAGATCCAGAAGCTGCTCGCGCGCGACGTCCCCGAGGACTACATCTGGTTCCCGCGGCAGGCGCAGCCGACCGTCCCCGAGTTCAAGAACTTCGCGCCGAACCCGATCAACGAGGCGTGGAACGCCTACGAGTGGGAAATCTGATGTTCGAGGAGCCGCTGAGCCCGATCGCGCGCATCCCGGAGCTGCGCTGGCTGCGCAACGTGATCCTCGAGCGCGCGCTCACGCGCGGCGACTACCTGCTCTCGGGCGGCGCGCGCAGCGACTACTACATCGACAAGTTCAAACTCTTCGCCGATCCGCACGTGCTGCGGCGCATCGCGCGGCTGTTCGTCCCGATCGTCTCCGAGCTGTCACCCGACGTGATCGGCGGGACCGAGCTCGGCGGGGTGATCATCGCGACGGCGGTCTCGCAGATGACCGGGCTGCCGATGATCGTCGTCCGCAAGCAGCCGAAGCAGTACGGCGCGTTCGCGCAGGAGTACGTCGAGGGGCCGATCATCCCCGGTCAGCACGTGCTGCTCCTCGAGGACGTCGTGACCAGCGGCCGCGAGCTCCTCGCCGCGAAGGCGCGTCTCGAGGAGCTCAACCTCAAGGTCAGCGCCTACGCCGTCATCTCGCGCGGCCTCGCGCCGATCGGCTCGCTGATCCAGTTCTCGCTGCCGCGCGGCGAAGGCGGACCGCGCCAGAATTAGGTTCGCGAAGCCGCCTAAAGATGGACGGTGCGGTGGTCGTCGGCGACGATGATCTCGCCCGCGTAGACGTCGCGCGCGGCTTGGTCGAGATCGCGTGAGGTCGACTCCTCGCCGTAGTGGGTGAGGATCAGGCGCCGCACGCCGGCCTCGCGCGCCATCGCGGCGGCTTCGGCGGCCGAGGAGTGGCCGCGCAGCCCGTTCTCGACGGCGCCGTGCAGCAGCGTCGCCTCGCACAGGAAGACGTCGGTCTCGCGCGCGAGCGCGACGACCCGCTCGTCCGGCGCGGTGTCGGCCGAGTACGTCACGCTCGCGCCGTTGCGCTCCCAGCGCACGGCGAAGGCGGGGATGTAGTGCGCGGTGTGCGCGAAGCGCAGCTCCGCGCCGCCGGGGAGCGTCAGCGCGCGCGACGGATCGTACTCCGCGAGATCGTACACGGTGCCGAGGAAGTCGTCGCCCGCCTCGCGCGGCAGCGCGGAGACCATCGTGCGCAGCAGCGCGATCCCCCCCGGCGGCAGGTACACCGGCAGCTTCGCCGCCCGGCGCCGCTCGCCGTAGCGCAGCGCGTAGCGCAGCGGGATCAGGTCGATGAAGTGGTCGGCGTGCATGTGGCTGATCACCACCGCGCCGAGCCGGTCGTAGTCGACGTGGCGGCGCAAGTTCGCGAACGCCCCGGTGCCGAGGTCGAACACGACCGGCGTCTCGCCGTCGTCGACGAGGTACGAACTGCAGGCGCGGTCCGGACGCGGGATCGAGGAGCTCGATCCCGCGACGACCAGCCGCGCCGTCGCCGTCAGAGCGATCGGACTGCCTCGAGCACGGCTTGGTCGTGCCCATCGACCGAGACCTTCGGCCACACCTTCGCGATCGTTCCGTCGGGGCCGATCAGGAACGTCGACCGCTGGATCCCCATGCTCTTCTTGCCGTACATGTTCTTCTCGACGATCACCCCGAACGCATCGCAGACGGCGGACGTCACGTCCGCCAGCAGCGGAAAGTTCAGCCCGTACTTCTGCGCGAACTTCTTCTGCGCGGCGGCGTCGTCGCGGCTGACGCCGACGATCTGCGCGCCGGCCGCGTCGAGATCCGCCTTCACGTCGCGGAACGCCTGCGACTCCGCCGTGCAGCCCGGCGTGTCGGCCTTCGGATAGAAATACACGATGAGCTTGCGGCCCGCGAACCCTCGCAGCCGCACCTCGTTTCCGTCTTGGTCGGAGGCGCCGACGTCCGGCACCTTCGTCCCCGCTTCGAGCACGTGTCCTCCTCGATCAGACGGTCGCAGCCGCCGCCGCGTCGAGGTTCGCCGCGGAGGGCGCTTTGAACTGCGAGAGCGGCACCAGGAACAGGAGCCGGTCGAAGGGCTCCATCTCGGCGAAGGCGTCGATGTGGCAGAAGCCGTCCTTCCGCCAGACGCCGAGCGGGATGCAGTCCTCGGCCGGCGGCGGCTCCGGCCGCTCGTTCTGGAGCCGCTCCCCGACGTTGTACTCCTCGGCCCCGATGCGGATCCGGCCGCGGGTCCCCGGGAAGCGCGAGAGCATCGCGAACGCCGGCGCCGCGAGGGCGCGCGTCGAGTGGGTCCGGATCGCGCCGAACTGCCGCGCGATCGAGTCGGCGAAGGCGTCGTCCTGCGCGCGCATCACGAGCGGCAGGTTCGGGTTGCGGGCGCGCACGCCGAGCGCGATCTCGAGGTTCGCGGTGTCGCTGTTCGTCACGGCGATCGCGGCGCGCGCGTTCGCGATGTTGCAGCGGTCGAGCGTCGCGTCGCGCGTCGCGTCGGCGGTGATCAGCTCGATGTGGCGCCGCCGCGACATCTCGATCAGTGCGGCGTCCGGCTGCGACTCGACGACGACGATCCGCTGATGCAGCGCGCGCAGGTGCGCGATCACGCGGGTCCCCACGTTCCCCGAGCCGCAGACGAGCACGTGGCCGCGCGTGCGGATCTGGCGCAGCCCCTGCATCGCGGTGAACTGCGCGCGCGTCAGCGCCGAGGTCGCGAACGCGATGAAGATCCCGCTCGCCGCGAGGCCGACGAACATCAGCACGCCGGCGGCCACCATCGCGGGGCCGTTGCCGAGCGGCGTGACGTCACCGTAGCCCGTCGTCGTGAAGGTCGTCGCGACGAAGTAGAACGCGGTCAGCGGATCGCGCCCCAGCGCGAGCGCGAAGTAGACGACCGCGGCGACGAAGATCGCGGCCGCGCCGCCGATGACCCGCGCGAGGATCGGGTCCATCGTGCGCAGCGCGCGGAACCGCTTCTTCACCGCGACCCAGAGCCGCAGCGCGTGCCGGCGCCGGCGCTCGACCGCGAACGCGGCCGGCGGCCGCACCGTCGCGAGGAGCTGCTCCATCCGCGCGAACACGGTGACGCGCTGCTGCGCTTCGATCCGGTCGCCGGGAAGGAACTGCGTTCCGCCGTCGAGCGCGACGATTCGGGCGGGGAGCCGGCGCTGCGCCTCGGCGACGGTCAGCCCCGCGATCCCGAACTCGGCCGCGCCGCGCTCGGCGAACCCGGTCTGCACGCCGACGGTCTCGGGGAACTGGAGCGCGTAGAAGCACGACGGGTCCAGCGCCGTCCCGACGAACGTCGCCGCGGAGTGCGACGAGAGCGAGACGACGCTGCAGTCGGGGAGGTTCTGCTCGAGCTTTCGGCCCAGGACTTGATTGTACTGGCGGATCACGACCCGGATCGCGGGGTTGAGGTCGCGGGCCTTCAGCGCAACCTGGAGGTTCAGGCGGTCGTCGTCGGAGAGGGTCATGATCGAGACCGCCTCGGAAACCCCGGCCAGGCGGAGCGCGTCGTGATCGTTCGGTCCGTGGGGAAGGTACTCGCAGCCGAGGCGCTCGAGCTTCGCGGCGAGCTGCGGGTCGTGGACCCAGAGCAGCGTCACGCGGTGCCCCTGCGTGAGGAGCAGCTCCTCGCAGACGCGGATCGCGAACGCATCACCGCCCACGACCAGGATCAAAGGGACCGCACTCATGTCATCGTCATCGGCACAGACCGCGCACCCGCTCGCCGAGCGTCTCATACGAGATGCCCGCGAGCACGCGCTCGACGGACCAGTCGTCGAGGTAGGCACCGGTTCGGGGCGCAACACGCGGGCCCTGGTGGCGGCCGGGATCCAAGTGCTCAGCGTGCCCGACAGCACACCGTATACGCAGCTCCCAGGCGGGCGCGACACCTACGGCGCGGCGCTCTCGACCCACGGTTACCTGCACGGCGCGACCGACAAGGTGCGCGCGGGGTTCGCCGAGCTGCGGCGGGTGCTGCGCCCGCGCGCGCCGGTCTACGTGACGCTCGGCTCGATCAAGGACGCGCGGTACGGGCTGGGGCTGCCGTTCGACGAGCGGACCTTCGCGCCGGGCGACGGCGACGAGGCGGGGATCCCGCA
>DATHLL010000021.1:0-16057 GCA_035488195.1 Candidatus Elarobacter sp.
CGACGAGGTCGACGTGGTGCTGTTCGGGCACAGCCACCGGCCGTCGGTCGGGCGCGAGGGCGGGCTGCTGGTCGCGAACCCGGGATCGCCGACCGACAAGCGGCTCAACCCGCTCTACTCGTACGCCGTGCTCACCGTCGACGGTGCGTCGGCGAGCGTGAAACTGCGCTTCTACGCCTCGCGCGCCGCGTAGCTCACCTGTCTGACTACTTTTAGGCTTCTCGGTCCCCGTGTGCCGTGCGATGATCGGCGCGGGAGTGCCGGTCGACGTCTCCACGAGGCGTCCCACACCCGGGCCGGTGCTCCCTCCTCTTCCGGCACGCGCGAGAGCGGCTTTCCGAGCCGCTCCGCTTGGCCGTTTCCGCAGCGCCCCGATGACCGAAGCTGGTCACCGGTGGCCACCGCTTTGTCAAAGTGTGTAAATAGCTATTTTTAGCCAGGACTAGCGAATTCAGGTGACATGATCTCCTCCCCGCGTGCCGCGCCTTTGCGGTGCGCTGCCACAGGAGGAACGATCCATGCTCACTGCCCTGATCTCCGCCGCCGCACTCGCGGCGGCGCTGTCGATCGGTATGTCCGCGGGCGTCACCGCGAGCACGCCGGCCGGCACGGCCTCGGTCACCGTCTCCGACGACATCAACGGCGGAGGCCCGCCCGGCTGACGCCGGGCGATCGTTGCGCGCAATCGGAGGGGGCGGGCGCGTCCGTCCCCTCCACCCGCGCGGGCCGCGGCTCAGCGCAGCGTCTTCAGGTCGTCGAGAATCCCGAGCCGCGCGCATTCCGCGACGAGCGCGGCGCGGCTGCGCACGCCGAACGCCGAAAAGATCGCGCGCGTGTGGTTGTTGATCGTGTTGAAGCTGCGGTCGAACGTCGCCGCGATCTCGCGCGCCTTCCTGCCTTTGCACAGCTCGGTGAGCACCCGGCGCTCGGCGGGGGTGAGCTGCCCGAGCGGATCGTCCTGGCCGGTGCGGCGCTCCAGCGACTCGCGCAGCCACGCGTTCGGCGTGTTGCGCAGCGCGTCGAGCGCGATCTGCGCGAAGCGCCGGTCGCCGGTCACCGTGCGCAGGACGTTCGCAGTGATCGCGATCCGCAGCCGGTATCCGAGCCGCGTCCACGCTTCGAGCGAGCGCTCGAGGTCCGCGACGCCGTGCTGCGTCTCGCCTTCCGCGACCGCCAGCTTCCCGCGCGCGTACGCCTCGTACGCCTCGAGACGCCGATCGCCTTCGAACGCGGAGAGGTCGCCTCCGGCGGCGCCTTTCGGACGGGTCCGCTCGTACAGCGTGAGGATCTTGCGCGCGGTCTCGGCGTTCGCGGCGGGGACGGTTCCGACGTACGCGAGCGTCGCGAGGCGCCGGTCCATGTCCAGGTTGACCTGATCGCCGCGCAGCAGCAGCGAGCCGGCCAGCTCGAGATACCGCCCTTCCGAGAAGCGGTCGCCGACGATCCCCGCGACGACCGCCGCGTCGATCAGCGCGATCGCGTGATACGTCGAGTCGGCGGAGAGCGTCAGCGCCATCTGGCGCTCGTCCCAGGCGCGCGCGACGTCGCCTTCGAGCAGCGAGAGCCACGAGAGATGCTCGAGCACGCGCGAGCGCTCGGTCCGCGTGTCGTCGGGCCACGCGCTCTTGTCGTATTCGCGCCGCACCAGGCGCCCGAGCCGCAGATCGATCGTCTCGGCCGCGATGCAGGCCAGCGCGATCAAGATCCGCGCGCGGCCTTTGACGTCGGCATTCTTCGCTTTGTTCAGCTCTTCGAGCGCGGCGCTGAACTCGTGCGCCGCGGCGCCGTAGTTCTCGCGGCGCACGTCGATCCAGCCGAGGAGCTGCAGCAGCCGCGCGCGCGGGACGTCGCTCGCCGCGGGGAGCGCCGCGTCGATGATCTCCTCCGCTTCCGCGAGCCGGTACGTCGTCCAGCGGCTCAGCGCGCGATAGTACGCGATCTCGGCGGCGAGCTTCGGAACGGACTTCTGCGCGGCCGCAGCCGCTTCGTCGAGCAGCGCTTCGCCCTGGTCGCGCCGGTTCGTGCGCGTCAGCGCCGCTCCGAGCAGCATCGTCGTCAGCGCCGTCTCCTCGGCGCCCTTCGCTTCTTTCCCGGCGCGCTGCAGCAGCGCGGGGACGTCTTCGGGCCGGTCGAGCGCGAGCAGCGCGCGCGCCTGCAGGTGCGCGGCGGCGATGCGATCTTCGCGCCGTTCGAGCCGCGCGCCGGCGAGGCCGCGCAAGAGACGCTCGTATTCTCCAACGTTCCAAGCGGCCTTCGCGTCGTCGATCGGCGATCCGTTCTGCCGTACCGAAAGGGCCGTGGCGCGACGCGAGCTAGGCACGAGCGCACACATTCGCGGGCGCGCCGTTCATCCTTTCGCAACGACGCGCGTTCGGTATCGCTCGGTGTCGCGCGCGAAACGCGCGCGCGCGCGATCGCCGCCGAACGATGATTCGATCGAGCTATCGCGCCGCCGGCGTCGTAGCTCACCGGCGGTCCCCGTCGCGATCGTCTTCGTGACGGGGCGGCGGCACTGCGCGGCAGGGATCGGACCGACGCCGCCGGCCGGCTGGGCAGCGGCTTGCCGCGTGTTTTGCGCCGACGAGGGAGCGATCGAGGCGTATGCCGCCGCGCCGCTTTCGCGATTCCCGCGCGCGCTCGCAGTCGCGAAAGCGCGGTGAAATCGGGACGGCTATCATCGGCGCACGGTACCGCTCACACAGCGCGGGCGGTCTCGGTGCCGCGGAGAACGCGGTCGGCCTTCCATCCGATTCAATACACTCGAGAAAGGGTCGCCCAGATGAAGAACATGCTTGGGGCGCAACGCCCCGCGAGTACACGAAAAGTCTTGTGGATCGCCGTCGCGGCGATCGTCCTGGTCGCCGCGCTTGCGACGGCCGCATTCTCCCAAGCCGTCGGCGGCAACGCCAACTGGTACGGCATGGGATCCGACAACGTCATGGGGATGATGCCGCCCAGCATGCCGTACGAGCAGAAGCCCCAGCAGAACCCGCCGCAGGCGCAGCAGGTCCAGGCGATGCGAGTCGGCCAGTCCACCGGCACGGCGTCTCAATCCGGGCCGAACTGCAACCGCGCCCTCCCGATCACGATCGTCCACAGCGCGCGGCGTCAGACGTTCACGTACGTATCGACGAAGCACGGTTGCGTCTACACCATCACGCGCAACGGCAAAGCGTGGCTCACGGTGACCTACGACGGGACGTACAAGCTTACCGATCCGAACGGAACCGGCGCGCTGATCCTCGAGCTCGGCATCAAGCCGGGGCTGTTTCCGAGCGGCAGCGCCCCCGGCCCGATCAAGGTGAACTCGCCTCCGTCCTCAACGCACTGATCATCTCGCCGCGGGACCGGACGCCCAGCTTCCGGTACGCCGCGGCGAGATGAGCCTCCACGGTCCTCTCGCTGAGCGAGAGCTCGCCGGCGATCGCACTGTTCGGTAATCCGCGCAGTGCGGCGTCGACGACCTCTCGCTCGCGCGGCGTGAGCTGGGTCGCCACGGCGCGCCGTTTCGGCCGGGCGCCGATCCGCCGCGGCAGCCGGCGCGCACCGATCGTCTCGCACAGCGCGACGGCGCGTGCCGGCTGCTCGGCCAATTCGTACGCTTCCGCTTCGACGAGCGGCATGCGCAGCCGTCGCAACCGTTCCGCCGCGCTCTTCGCCCGGTGCAGCTTCGTTTCACGGTTGCCGAAGCGCGCCTCCGCGTACGCCTCGAAGAGATCCCGGTACGCGTCCACGAACGGGTTGCGCGCCGTCGCGGCCTTCTCGAGCCGCGCGCGCGCGCACCGGACGTCGTGCTCGGAACAGCAGACGGCCACGGGCAGCAGTACCTCGCAATCGCTCCAGCCCTCGGGAAGCGCGCGAAGGACGCGCTCGAGCAGCGCGCGCGCCGACGCGTCGTCGCCGCGTGCCAGGCGGTGCTCGGCGATCACCGCAGCGAGCGGCGCGTATTGGATCGGCTCGTTCGTGGCGAAGGCGGCGTCGAGCAGATCGGGCGCGTCGCAGCGTTCGGCGAGCGCGTCGTCGCGCAGCACGACCGCCAGCGCGATGCCGAACTGCGCGATCAGGATGCGCAGCGTCGTCGATTCCTGGTCGTCGGCGAGAACCTCGATGAGCTCGGTGCGCGCGGCGCGCAGCGCACCGGTCAGGTACAGCACGTTCAGGTGTCCCAGCCGCGCGAAGGTGGAGAAGTAGGTCGGCCCATAGGCGCCCTCGGCCGCGGCGGCTTCGGCGAACGCGTCGAGCGCGACGTCGAAGCGGGCGAGCTTGCGCGCGCCGACGGCGTAGCTCGTGAGCACGAACGCCAGCAGCAGCGGATCGCCGTGCAGCCGCGCGATCCCGGCGGCGTCCTCGAAGTCACGCTGCCACGTGTCGAGATCGTCCTTCTCCAGGCTCAAGAAGGCGCGCGACGTCAGGACATGCACCTCCGCGAGCGCATCGGCGTGCGCGAGCAGCGGCTCCGCCGCGCGCAACGCCGCCTCGACCTCCGGCCAATCCTCCGCGATGGCGTGTCCGTGCGCGAGCAGCGCCGTGCTCTTCACCAGCAACTCCTTGTCGCCGATGGTCGCGCTGAGCGCCGCGGCGTCGCGCAGGACCGCGAACTCGCGCTCGGTCTCACCGGCCCGGCGGAGCGCCATCGCGACGTGGATGTTCGCCGCGATGAGCCGGCGCGCATCGCCGGTGGCGGCGTAGAACTCGACGGCGACCTGCAAGTGCTCGAGGACCCGCAGCGGCGCCCCGAGCAAGCCGTACGCCTGCGCGGCCTTCTCGTGCAGCGCGACCAGCGCCGGCTGATCGGTCGCCGCGCACGACAGCGCGCGCTCGTAGAGCTCCGCGGCCTCCGCGTACGCGTGCCGCCCGCGCGCGAGATCGCCGGCCGGCTCGGCGGTCACCGCACACTCCGCGAACGCGGCGGCGCGCCAGTAGTGGTCCGCCAGTTCGACGATTCGCTGCTCGCGATCGGGTTCGAGCTCGATCTGCCGCGCGATCACGAGATGCATCGCGCGGACGTCCATCGCAAGGATCCCGTCGAGGATCGCGTCGCGCGTCAGACCGTGGCGGAAGCTGAAGCAGCCGGGTTCATCGGCGTCTTCGACGAGAAAATGCTCGTCGACCGCCATGCGTAGGAACGGCTGCAGCGAGCCGGCGTCCCGTCCGCCGATCCGCGCGAGGAACGCCGCGGAGAAACGCCGTCCGATCAGGGCCGCGATCTCGAGCAGCCTGACGTCGTCCCGGTCGAGCCGCCGCAGCCGCTCGCGCAGCAGCCCCCGCAGCGATGCGGGGAGCGCCTGCCGGGTCTCGCCGAACCGCTCGTCGTCGACGACCGCTTTGAGGAACTCCTCGGCGTAGAGCGGGTTCCCTTCGCTGCGATCGCGGATGCCGCGCACCGACTCGGGCGGGATGCGAACGTGCTTCGGCAGCGTCGCGTCGATCAGCTCGCTGATGTGCGCTTGGCTCAGGGGCTGCAGCTCGATCCGCTGAACGTTGCGCGCGCGCGCCGCGCGCGCGATCAGCGCGCCGAGCGCATCGGAGATCTCGTCGCTGCGGTACGCGACGACGATCAGCGCGCGCGCGCCCTCGAGCGCGACGACGAGGAAGTGCAGCAGCTCGAGCGTGACGGTGTCGGCCCAGTGCGCGTCGTCGATCACGGCCACGAACGGCCGCTGCGCCGCCGCGCTGCGCAGCGCGGTCGCGATCCGCTCGAACAGCCGCCGTTTCCCCAGCGCGTCCTCGCCGGCGGAGGCGACGACCGTCTCGTCCGCCGCCGGCGTCCCGCGCTCGGCGTGGAGCTCGGCGAGGATCTCGGTGAGCGGGCCGAGCGGCGAAGGGGCGTACTCCAGCGCGGCCGCGCGGAAGCACCGGGTTCCGCGCGGCAGGCGGCGGCAGAGCTCGTCGATCGTCCGCGTCTTCCCGGCGCCGGCCTCGCCGCAGAGGAAGGCGATCCCGCCCGCTCCGGCGGCGGCGCGGCGCGCGGCGTCGAGCAGGGCCTCGAGCTCGCGCTCGCGGCCGATGAAGCGTGGGCAGTAGAGCGGCGTCGTGACCAGCCGTGAGCCCTCCGGCGGCGTCGCGAGTCTTTGCTATTCGCCTCTGGCCGCCGGAGAAGGGGAAGTCCTGCCGGTGATCGGCTCGTCTAGGTACCGAAATCCGGTACCGCCACGAATATCTCCCCGAACGCGCAGGTCGTACGATCGGTTCATCCTAGCACCGGCCGCTTTCGCGGCGATCACGAGGCTGAACGCGATGAACGCACGTGGTATCCAGGTCCAAGCCGAGGTGCTCTCCGGCCGAGCACTGGTGAACGGCGAAGAGATCGTCTTGACCGGGCCGCAGCGGCTGCTGGTGTGCGCGCTGGCGCAGTGCCGCCACGCGATCGACCGCGAGCGGCTCCAGGAGCTGCTGTGGCCGGACGAGGACGACGCCCGCGCCCGGAACTTGCTCAACATCGCGGTCCACCGCTTGCGCAAGCGGCTCGGCCACGGCGCGATCGTGCAGTCGGCGGACGGCTATCGCCTCGGCGACTCCGTCACCGTCGACCTGTGGGAGATCGAGGCGTGCGCGGCGCGCTTCCGCGGCGCGGAGCCGGCCGACATCACGAGCGCGGGGCGCTGGCTCGCGGTGATGCGCCACGTGTGCTGCGGCTACGTGCGCCGCGCCGCCGATCCGGAGTTCGTCGCGGCGCTCGAGCGGCGGCTGCTGCGCGCCGCGCGCGAGGCGACCGATCGGCTCGCGCGCAACGCGCTCGCCGCGAACCGGCCCGACGTCGCGCTCGCGCTCGTCGACGTGACGCTCGAGCACGATCCGTGCGACGAGCACGCGCGCGAGCTCGCGATCCGCGCGCACCTCGCGCGCGGCGACCGCGCGAGCGCGATCCGCGAGTACCGCGACTACGCCCGCACGCTACAGGACGAGCTGGGCCTCGGCCCCTCGTTCGCGCTCAGCTCGCTGGTGGCATGAGCGGTTGACAGCGCATCGCCCGCGGTGGTGAAATGTGGTGGGCCCCGCGCTTCGGCCGGGGCTCCTGCTTTGCCGTCCTCCTGAAGGGTCGTCCTTTGAAACGCCTGGGTGCCGCCGTTCTCATCGGCATGCTGTCATGCCGTCCTGCCGTCGCGCCGGCGCAGGTCCCCGTCCCGGCCGAGTCCGCCGCGCCGGCTCCGCCGGCGGCGAGCGAGCCGGCGAACGTCGTGCGCGCGACGCTCGCGAACGGGATGCACGTCATCCTGTTGCGCGACGAGCTGGCGCCGGTTGCGACGACGCTGATGACGTACGGCGTCGGCGCCGACGACGACACGCTGCCGGGGATCGCGCACGCGACGGAGCACATGCTCTTCCGCGGCACCGAGACGCTCTCCGCCGGACAGCTCGCCGACATCGCGGCGCGGATGGGGGCAGAGTACAACGCGTTCACCAGCAACCAGTCCACGCTCTACTACTACAAGCTGCCCTCGCCGTACGTCGACCTCGCGCTGCACATCGAAGCCGACCGGATGACGCACGCGGCGATCCGGCCGTCCGACTGGGCGACGGAGCGCGGCGCGATCGAGCAGGAGATCCGCGCGCAGGAGAGCCAGCCGATGCACAAGCTCGGCACGGCGCTGCGCGAGACGTTCTTCGCCGGCATGCCGTTCGCGCACGCTTCCGGCGGCACCGTGCCGAGCTTCGAGAAGATGACCGCGGCCGACATCCGCGCTTTCTACAAGACGTGGTACAAGCCGGGGAACGCGACGCTGATCGTCGCCGGGGACATCGATCCGCAGCGCACGCTCGCGGCGATCCACCGCCAGTTCGACGCGATCGCGCCGGGCGGCGTTCCGGCGCGCGCGCCGGTCGACGTGAAGCCGCTCGCGAGCTCCCGTCTCGACGCGACGGTCGACTTCCCGATCGGCTTCGGCGCGCTCGCGTACCGGATGCCGGGCTCGAACGATCCCGACTTCGCGGCCTCGCAGGTGCTGCGCCAAGTCTTCTCCAGCGGGCGCACGGCGTTCGCCGATCTCATGGCGCAGGGGAAGATCCTCGCGTTCCTCGACGTCGGGAACGCGTATCCCGAGGTCGGCGCGAATTTTCTGCTCGCGATCCCGGCGAAGGACGGGACGCCGCAGAGCGCGCAGGCGCTGATGGCCGGCGTCGTCGAGCAGTACCGCAAGGACGGGATCCCGGCCGAGCTGGTCGAGGCGGCGAAGACGCGGCTGCTCGGCGAGCAGGCCTACTCGCGCGCGTCGATCTCCGGGCTCGGGTTCGCATGGGCGCAGGCCAACGTCGCGAACCGCACGCCCGACGAGCTCTACGCGGCGATCGCGAAGGTGACGCCGGACGACGTCGACGCGCTGCTGCGCAAGGAGCTCACGCCCGACCATCAGCTCTCGATGGTGATCACGCCGAAACCCTCGAGCACGATGCCGAAGGTCGATCCGAACGCGGGCGTCGAGCACGTCGGTTTCACGCCGGCCGAGCACGAGCCGCTGCCGGCGTGGGCTCAGACCGCGCTGAAAGCGCCGCTCCGCGCGCCCTCCGACGCGGCGGGGACGGTGACGCAGCGCTTGCCGAACGGGCTGCGCTACTCGGCGCGGCGCGAGACGGCCTCGCCGACCGTCGTCGTCAGCGGCGTGATCCGGAACAACCCGCTGCTCTACGTGCCGAAAGGCAAGGACGGCCTGTCGGCGATCGTCGACGGGATGCTGCCGTGGGGGACGACCACGTACGACCGCAAGGCGTACGAGGCGCAGCTCGACGCGATCGCCGCGACCGCGAAGCTCGGCACCGCGTTCAGCCTCAAGGTGCAGGCGAAGGACTTCGAGCGCGGGATGGAGCTGCTCGCCGACGGCCTGCTGCACCCGGCGTTCGCGCCCGATCAGTTCAAGGTCGTCAAGGCGAACTTCTTGCAGAGCGTCGCGGTGACGAACAAGCTGCCGAAGACCAAGGCCGAACTCGCACAGCGGCTCGCACTCTATCCGCCGGGCGACCCGCGCCGCCGCGACGTGACCGAGCAGACGGTCGCGTCGACGACCGTCGACGACGCGAAGCGCTACTACCGCTTTACCTACCGCCCCGACGAGACGACGGTCGCCGTCGTCGGCGACGTCGATCCGGCGCGCGTCCGGAACGCGCTCCGCACGTACTTCGGCGGCTGGAAGGCGCAGGGTCCGCCGCCGACGTTCGCGTTCCCGCGGCTGAAGCGCAAGGACGTCAAGGCGGAGACCGTCACCGTGAAGTCGCCGGCGAACGCGCAGTCCGAGGTGACGCTGAAGCAGGTCTTCGCGATGCGCCGCAGCGACCCGGACTACGTTCCCCTGCTGCTCGCGAACACGATCCTCTCCGGCGAGGGGACGGGCTCGCTGCTGTACCAGGAGCTTCGCACGCACCGCGGCTACGTGTACTCGACCGACTCGGACTTCGAGGTCGGCCCGTCGGGCGCCGAGTTCAGCGTCTCGTTCGCGAGCGATCCGAAGAACGTCGCCCGCGCGAACGCGGCCGTGGTCGCGATCATCAAGCGGCTGCAGGCGCGCCCGCTCTCGGTCGCCGAGCTGCAGCGCGCGAAGGCGCTGCTGCTCGCGCAGCGCGTCCTCCCGCTCGACAGCTACAGCGGCGTCGCGGACGACATGATCGCCGGCGCGAAGGACGGCTACGAGAACGGGAGCGAGCGCTGGTTCTGGGAGGCGCTGCTGCGCACCACGCCCGAGCAGCTTCGCCATGCGCTGCGCCGGATCGACGCCGACCATTTCCTGCGCGTGATCGTCGAACCGCAGGCCTAGCGACCGGGCCCCTCGTCGTCCTTGCATTCCGCACCGCGTGTGCTACGATGACCGCACCTCGCGGGCGTTGAATCCGCGCGGTGCGGCGCTCCGGGTTTCATGCTCGGGGCTCTGCGGCGCTTCCAGCGATGAGGGCGTTCGTATGAGCCCGTTGTTTTCCGTCGATCCCGAGTCCAATGCGGCGTACGTGAGCTACCGTCCGTCGGCGCGGATCGCGCGCCAAGTGCGCGTCGTGCGCGGCCGGACGGGGCGCCTCGGCGCGATCCCGTGCGGCCCCGTGCTCGACGGAACGCCGCACGTCATCGCGGAGTTCGACGCGGCCGGCGACGTCGTCGGCGTGCAGATCGAGCACGTCTCGCCGGAGACGCTCGGTCTCGCCGGCGAGTTCCTCGGGCTCCTCGAGCTCTCGCTCCCGAGCTCGCTGCAGTAACGCGACGGGCGGATCGGGCGCAGCCCGAACGCGACGGGTTCACCGAAGGTGAACCCACTAGGCGAAAAGTTTACAAGCCCGAAAGCGGGCCGCATGGCCGGTCTTTCGCGCGGGCTCACCGATTACGGCGACCGCGCGTTCTCGCTCTACCTGCGGCGCGCGTTCGCGAAGTCGGCCGGGTTCTCCGACGCGATGCTGGAGCGGCCGATCGTCGGGATCGCGACGTCGGGCGGCGGCTTCAACACCTGCCACCGCACGATGCCCGAGCTGGTCGCCGCGGTGTCGCGCGGCGTCCTCGCCGCGGGCGGGCTGCCGCTCGACTTTCCGACGATCTCGCTCGGCGAGCCGTATCTGACGCCGACCAGCCTCGTCTTCCGGAACCTGATGGCGATGGACGTCGAGGAGATGATCCGCGCGCAGCCGATGGACGCGGTCGTGCTGATCGGCGGCTGCGACAAGACGCTCCCCGCGCAGCTCATGGGCGCGATCTCCGCGAACAAACCGGCGATCGCGCTCCCGGTCGGCGCGATGATGACCGGGAGCTTCGAGGGGACGCGGCTCGGCGCGTGCACCGACTGCCGCGCGTGGTGGGCGCGGTACCGCGCCGGCGAGCTCGACGACGCGCGGATCGGCGCGCTCGAGTCGAACCTCGCGACGACCGCCGGGACGTGCGCGGTGATGGGGACGGCGAGCACGATGGCGTGCGTCGCCGAGGCGCTCGGGATGAGCCTGCCGGAATCGGCGACGCCGCCCGCGGTGCACGCCGAGCGGCTGCGCGTCGCCGAGGCGACCGGCGCGCGCGCCGTCGCGCTCGCGCGCGACGGTCTGACGCCCGATCGCGTCGTGACGCCGGAGAGCGTCGAGAACGCGCTGCGCGTGCTCTTCGCGCTCGGCGGCTCGACGAACGGCGTGATCCACCTGACCGCGATCGCCGGCCGCGCCGGGATCCCGCTGCCGCTCGAGCGCTTCAACGAGCTCAGCGCCGAGACGCCGGTGCTGGTGAACCTCAAGCCGGTCGGCGAGCACTACATGGAGGACTTCCACGCCGCGGGCGGGGTCGGCGCGCTGCTGCGCGAGCTGGCGCCGCTGCTGCACCGCGACGCTCTCACGGTCGCGGGGGAGACGCTCGGCGAGCGGATCGCGCACGTCCCCGCGTACGCCGGCCGCGCGGTGATTCGCGCGTTCGAGGAGCCGCTGTACGCGCGCGATGCGCTGGTCGCGCTGTTCGGAAACCTCGCGCCGAACGGTGCGATCCTCAAAGCCGCGGCCGCCGACGCGGAGCTGATGGAGCACGAGGGGCGCGCGGTGGTCTTCCGCGACCTCGCCGACCTGGCGGCGCGGATCGACGCGCCCGACCTCGACGTCGAGCCGGGCGACGTCCTGGTGCTGCAGAACGCCGGCCCGCTCGGCGCGGGGATGCCGGAAGCCGGCTATCTGCCGATCCCGAAGAAGCTGCTCGCGCGCGGCGTGCGCGACATGCTGCGGATCAGCGACGCGCGGATGAGCGGGACGGCGTACGGCGCGGTCGTGCTGCACGTCTCGCCGGAATCCGCCGCCGGCGGGCCGCTCGCCGCGGTGCGCGACGGCGACCGCATCCGCGTGAGCCTGCGCGAGAAGCGGCTCGACGTCGCGCTGAGCGAAGGCGAGATCGCGCGGCGGCTCGCCGAATTCGTTCGGCCGCCCGCCCCGCGCCGCGGCTACCTGAAGCTGTACGCGGAGCACGTGCTCGGACCCGAGCGCGGCTGCGACTTCGACTTTCTCGCCGGTGAGCCGCCCGGCAGGGATCGGCCGGTCGCGGACGGATAGGTGCCGGGCTACGCCCCGCTTTGAGAGGACGTCCATGAAGCATCTCGGCCGACGCCGCTTTCTCGAGCTCTCCGCCGCCTCGCTGGGCGGCACCGCGATCGCCGGAGGACTGCCGGCGCTCGCGGGCGCCGCGGAAGCCTCGCCGTTCAAGCCCGAGAAGGGCGCCACGCTGCAGCTGCTGCGCTGGACCGGCTTCGTCAAGAACGACGACGTGATCTGGGCCGCGAACACGAAGAAGTTCGAGGCCGCGACCGGCGTGAAGGTCGAGATCCAGTCGCTGAACTGGCCCGACGTCACGCCGAAGGCCGCCCTCGCCGCGCAGGTCGGTTCCGGGCCGGACATCATCATGGGCTGGAACGACGACCCGTTCGTCTATCCCGACAAGCTCGTCGACATGTCCGACCTCGTCGACCACATGGGCAAGGCGCACGGCGGGCTGTACGACAACGCGCGGCAGTACTGCTACGACGCCGACGTCAAGCACTGGGTCGCGTTCCCGGTCGGCTGCACCGGTAACGCGGTGAACTACCGCAAGAGCTGGGCGCGCGAAGCGGGCTTCAACGAGTTCCCGAAAGATCTCGACGGGATGCTCAAGCTGGCCCGCGGTCTGAAGAAGAACGGGCACCCGATCGGCTTCGCGCTCGGCCACGCCGTCGGCGATGCGAACAGCTGGACGCACTGGATCCTGTGGGCGTTCGGCGGGAAGCAGGCGAATCCGGACAACTCGATCGCGATCAACTCCAGCGAGACGATCCACGCGCTCGAGTACGCGAAGCAGCTCTACGAGACGATGATCCCCGGCGTCTCCGGCTGGCTCGACCCGAGCAACAATCAGGCGTTCCTCGCCGGCCAGATCAGCATGACGATGAACGGGATCAGCATCTGGTACGTCGCGCACGACCAGTTCCCGGCGATCTTCGCCGACATGGCGAACGCGGTGCCGCCGGCCGGCCCGGTGAAGACCCCGACGGTCTCGAACAACTTCACCTCGGCGTTCATCTTCAAGTACAGCAAGTACCCGAACGCGGCGAAGGAGTACCTGCGCTACATGCTCGACACCGCGCAGGCGACCGAGTGGGTGACCGGGATGCGCGGCTACGTGACGCCGGCGCTGAAAGGCTACGCCGAGCTGCCGATCTGGACGTCCGACCCGAACATCACGCCGTACCGCGACGCGCTCGCGCACGCGAAGTACGACGGCTTCAACGGGCGGCCCGGAAAGGCGGCGGCGCAGGCGCTCGACGAGTTCGTCGTCGTCGACATGTTCGCCGACGTCTGCGTGAACAACATGAACCCCAAGGACGCGGCAAAGAAGGCCGAGCAGAAGCTGGCGGCGATCTACAAGCGCGCTTGACCTCGCGTCCCGGCGTCCTCTCGCGGCTCGACTCGCCGCGGGTGCTCGGCTATCTGCTGATCGCACCCGCGGCGGTTCTGCTGCTGGGGCTGCTGGCGTACCCGCTCTTCCTCGGGGTTTGGCTGAGCCTCACCAGCGCGACGCTCGGGAACACGGGGGAGTTCGTCGGGCTGCGCAACTACGCGACGATCCTCGCCGACCCGACGTTCCGCGGCGCGGTCTTCTACTCGCTGTTCTACACCGTCTTCGCCGAATGCGGAAAGCTGGTGCTCGGGCTCGCGCTCGCGCTGATCCTGAACCAGCGGTTCCGCGGTTACCGCGCGGCCCGCTCGCTGATGCTGCTGCCGTGGGTCGCGCCGACGGTGCTCTCCGCACTTGCGTGGCTGTGGCTGCTCGACCCGCAGTTCAGCGCGCTGAGCTGGCTGCTCACGCGCATGCACCTGATCGACCAGAACATCGACTTCCTCGGCCACCCCTGGAACGCGCGCATCACGCTCATCGTGGTGAACATCTGGCGCGGGCTGCCGTACTTCGCGATCGGGTATCTCGCCGGGCTGCAGGGGATCTCAAAAGACCTCTACGAGGCCGCCGCGATCGACGGCGCGAGCGGCTGGCAGCAGTTCCGGCGGATCACCTGGCCGCTGCTGCTGCCGATCACGACGATCCTGCTCGCGTTCTCCTCGATCTTCACGCTGACCGACTTCCAGCTGATCTGGACGATCACGCGCGGCGGGCCGACCGACGCGACGCAGGTGTTCACCACGCTCGCCTACCAGCGCGCCATCACCGGGGGCCAGCTCGGCGAAGGCGCCGCGATCGCGGTCTCGCCGATCGTGTTCATGGCGGTGCTGGCGTTCTTCGTCGTCCGCTCCGTCCGCGACCGATGAGACGCGCGCTTCGGATCTACGTCCCCTTAGCGCTCTACGGCATCTTCCTGATGCTGCCGTTCTTCTGGATGATCCTGACGACGTTCAAGCCGAACCAGGAGCTGCTCAACACGCCGAACCCGTTCTGGGTCTTCCGGCCGACGTTCGCGCACGTCACCGATCTGCTGACGCAGACCGCCTACGGGCGCTGGTTCGCCAACACGCTGTTCGTCTCGACCGCATCGACCGTCGTGAGCGTGTTCATCTCCTACATCACCGCGTACGCGATCATCCGGCTGCGTTTTCCGGGCTGGCAGGCGGTCAGCACGGCGATCTTCCTGGCGTACATCGTCCCGCCGGCGATCCTCTTCATCCCGCTGGCGACGGTGATCATCAAGCTGCACTGGTTCGACCAGCTGTGGGCGCTGATCCCGATCTACTGCACGTTCCTGGTGCCATTCTGCACCTGGCTGCTGATCGGCTTCCTCAAGAACATCCCGCGCGAGCTGGAAGAGGCGGCGCGCGTCGACGGCGCGAGCAACGTCGCGATCCTGTGGCGGATCATCTTCCCGATCGCGGTCCCGGGCTTGATCTCCGCGGCGATCTTCTCGTTCACGCTCTCGTGGAACGAGTATCTCTACGCGCTGGTCTACATGTCGTCGTCGGGGAACAAGACGGTCTCGGTCGGCATGACCACGGAGCTGATCCGCGGCGACGTCTTCCAGTGGGGACAGCTCATGACCGGCGCCCTGATCGGCGTCCTCCCCGCGATCGTCGTCTACTTCATCTTCGTCGAGTACTACGTCGCGGGGATGGCGGGGTCGGTGAAGGAATAGCCGCCGTCGTGACCGAGGCCGGCGGCGAGCAGCCGTACGCGCCGCCGATCGGCGTGTCGTCGATCGACGAGTGCTACTACTACCACACGATGGACGTGCCCGGATACGGCGTCATGCGCGGCGAGTGGGATCTGCGCGGCGGCGTCGACGCGTATCTCGGAAACGAGCCGCTCGCCGGAAAGCGCGTGCTCGAGGTCGGCACGGCGAGCGGGTTCCTGTGCTTCGAGATGGAGCGGCGAGGAGCGGAGGTCGTCGCGTACGATCTCGGTCCGGGCGATCCGTGGGACGTCGTGCCGTTCGGCGGCACGGACGTGTCCGAGCGGATCGCCGAGCTGAACCGACACGTCGAGCGCCTGAACAAGAGCTGGTGGTTCAACCACGCGGCATTCGGCTCGCGTGCGCGCGTCGTCTACGGCACGGTGTACGAGATTCCGCGCTCGATCGGCCGGGTCGACGTCTGCACGTTCGGCTCGATCCTGATGCACGTGCGCGACCCGTTCCTCGCGCTGCAGCGCGCATCGGCACTCGAGCCGCGCACGATGATCGTCACCGAGCCGGCGTGGCGCCGTTCGCCGCGCGCGCTGATCGAAGGCGGAGCGCGCCGCCGCAGCCCGCTCTTCCTGCCGAACGCGCAGACCGGCGAGCCGCGCGACGCCTGGTGGTACTTCACCCCGGACGCCGTGACGAACATGCTCGGAATCCTGGGCTACCGCGCACACCGCGTCGTCGGCCACACGGAACTCTACCGCGAGAAGCGAACTCCCATGTTCACGGTCGTCGCGCACCGCGCGGCCGAAGGATCCTGAGGGATCAGACGTGATCGTGAGGTAGCCCGATGCCGAGGACGCTGTTCTCGGACGCCGACAACAGGCTCTGGGATACGAACGCGGTCTACGAGCGCGCGCAACTTCGGCTGCTGAACGACGTCGAAGCGTCGGCCGGTGCGCGAGCGCCGGTCCCGGAGGCCGGGCGCCTCGACTATCTGCGCGCGATCGACCAGCGGATCGCCGATCAACTGAAGC
>DATHLL010000022.1:0-4591 GCA_035488195.1 Candidatus Elarobacter sp.
CGGCTTCCCCGCCGGGCGGATGTACTTCCACGGCTGCGGCAAGACCGACGAGGAGCTGCGCGCGATCGCCGAGCGCCGCGTCGCGTTCACCGTCGTCGACAACCGCGAGGAGCTCGAACGCCTCGCGGTCGCCGCGGACGCGGCCGGCGACCGCGAGCCGGTCGACGTGATGCTGCGCGTCAACACCGGGATCGAGGCGCACACGCACGCGTTCGTCCGCACCGGCGGCGAGAACACGAAGTTCGGGACCCCGGCCGACCGGCTCCCCGCGATGCTCGCGCGCGTCAAGGAGCTGCCGCGCTTGCGGCTGATCGGGCTGCACGCGCACGTCGGCTCGCAGGTCGCCGAGCTCGGGCCGTTCCTCGCCAACGTCGAGGAGCTGCTCGCCGCGGCGCGGACCGCCGCCCGGATGGGGCTGCCGGTCGGGGAGCTGATCTGCGGCGGCGGGATCGGCGTCGAGGAGGGCCCCGACGACCCGCGACCGCTCGACCTGGAGGCACTCGCGGCCGGGCTCGCCGAGCGCGCGGCCGGGGGGATCCGGCTCGCCATCGAGCCGGGCCGCGCGCTGGTCGCCCGGGCCGGAACCTCTTTGTACCGCATCATGGCGGTGAAGACGCAGGGCCGGCGGCGATTCGTGATCCTCGACGGCGGGCTCACCGACAACCCGCGCCCGATCCTCTACGGCGCGCGCCACTTCCCCGAGGTGATGGCCGCGCGGGCGCTCGGCCCCGACGAGCCGGCGACGCTGACCGGGCGGACCTGCGAGAACGACGAGATGGGCGACTACGTCCTCCCGCGCGACCTCGCCGCCGGCGATCTGGTCGCGCTGCGCACGACCGGCGCCTACACGTACAGCATGGCCAGCAACTACAACCGCTTCGGCCGCCCGCCGGTCGTGTTCGTCCGCGACGGCCACCACCGGCGCGTCGTGCGCGGCGAGTCGGCCGAAGACGTGACGCGGCTCGACATCGTGTGAACTTTCGCGTGCAGCCGTTGTCAGCGTGCGCGCGGCAACGTACACTGAGCACATCGGACACGCTGCGCCTCTCACCGCGGTCGCGCTCGCCAGCGCATCACCTCGCCGGCGCGAGTTACTCGCATCGCTCGGTTTGCGCGTGCGCGTCGTCCCGAGCGCCTACGACGAGACCCCGCTCCCGCACCTGACGCCGGTCGAACTGGCACTGCGGCACGCGCGCGGGAAAGCGGCGGGCGCCGAGCGCTCCGGCGATCTGATCGTCGCGGCCGACACGACCGTCGACGTCGACGGCGAGGCGCTCGACAAGCCCCGCGACGCCGCCGAAGCCGCGGCGATGCTGCGCCGGCTCTCCGGCCGCTGGCACGTGGTCCACACCGCCTTCACGCTGCGCGACGACCGCACGGCGGTCTCGCTCACCGAGGTGGTGTCGACGCGCGTCCGCTTCGCCGATCTGGAGGAAGAGACGCTCCTCGCGTACGCGGCGAGCGGCGACGGGCTCGACAAGGCCGGCGCGTACGGGATCCAGGGGTACGCGGCGACGCTGGTCGAGCGGATCGACGGCGACTACTTCACCGTCGTCGGCTTCCCGCTCGCCGCCTTCGCCGCCGCGCTCGGGCGCGTCGGGTACCGCCTCTTGCCCCAGCCCACGCAGACGAGAGTCCACGCACGATGAGCTTGACCGGGACGCTCCGGGCGACGTTCAGCCCCGACGTCGGGATCGACCTGGGGACGGCGAACACCGTCGTCTACTCGCACGACTCGGGGATCCTGGTGAGCGAACCGTCGGTCGTCGCGTACCGCACCAGCGACGAGGCGATCGTCGCGGTCGGCCAAGCCGCCAAGGAGCTCGACGGCCGCACCCCGGGCCGGATCCGCGTCGTCCGCCCGCTGCGCGGCGGGACGATCTCCGACTTCCGCGGCGCGCACGCATTGGTGAAGACGGTCGTCGACCGCGCGCTGGCGGCGCGCCCGCGCGTCGCGCCGCGCGTGATCGCCTGCGTCCCCGGCTGCGCGACCGACATCGAGTGCAAGGCGGTCGAGGAGGCGATCCGCGCCGCCGGGCCGCGCACGACGGAGTTCGTCCCGCAGGCGGTCGCGGCCGCGGTCGGCGCGGGGCTCGACATCACCGGGACGCGGCCGGCGATGGTGATCGACATCGGCGGCGGGACGACCGAGATCGCGGTGCTGACGCTGTGCGGCGTCGTCGCGCTGAACTCGATCAAGGTCGGCGGCGACACGTTCGACGCCGCGATCGCGGCGAAGCTGCGCGCGGAGTACTTCGGGATCGGCGCGCTGACCGCGGAGCGGCTGAAGATCGAGCGCGGCTACGCGGGCCGCGCGCCCGGGCGCGCGCCGGTCACCGTCGCGGGGACCGACATGCGGAACCTGCGGCCCGGACGGCGCACCGTCGACGAAGAGCTGGTCGCCGCGGCGATGCACGACGGGATCGACCGCATCGCGCGCGCCGCTTGGTCGATCCTCGAGGCGTGCCCGCCGGATCTCGCGGGCGAGCTGCTCGAAGCGGGGATCGTGCTGACCGGCGGCGGCGCGCTGATCCCCGGTCTCGCAGGCGAGATCGGCGCGCGCACGAACGTGCCGACGACGGTCGCCGACGATCCCCTGGGTTGCGTGGCGCGCGGCGCCGGCGAGATTCTCGCGTCGCCTGGTCTGCTCGAACGGCTGCGGCCGCACGCGGACCGGCTGACGAGGTGGTACCAATCGTTACGAATCGGGATGAGAGAAAGCTATTCGCGCTGATCGGAGCGGTCATTCTGGCCGCTCTCATCGCGTTGCTGCAGCTCGATTTCACGCGCGCCGGTAGAACCTCGCCGCTCACCGTGACGGTCACGTCGGTGAGCGCATATCTGCAGCTCGCCGCGGCGTGGGTGGTGAACGGCGTGCGCGGGATCGCGGACACCGTCGCGCGCACGCCCGGCCTGGCCTCGGAGAACGGCCGCCTGCGCGCGGAGAACGCCGCGCTGCTGCGCGACAACGACGAGCTGAGCGAACGGCTCGCGCGCATCCCGGCGGCGCAGGACGTCGCTGCGGCGAAGCTCGCGCATCCCGACGGGATCGAGGCGACGGTGATCGGCTACGATCCCGAAGCGGCGACGCACGTGATCACGATCGACCGCGGCGCGAAGGACGGCGTCCACCGCGACGACGGCGTCGTCACCGGACGCGGCGTCGTCGGGCGGATCGTCGAGGTGAGCCCGCTCTCCTCGAAGGTGCTGCTCGTGACCGACGCGACCTCGAAGCTGCCGGCAGTCGTGCAGAAGGGGCGCTGGTGGGCGATCGCCGTCGGGACGTCGACGCGCGTGAAGCTGCAGTACGTCTCGCAGGACGCGAAGCTGCACGTCGGCGACCGCGTCGTCACCGGCGAAGGGCGCTCGTTCCACGCCGGGATTCTGATCGGCCGCATCAAGCAGATCGAGCCCGCCGCGGCGGGCGCGCTCGATCAGAGCGCGATCGTCCAGCCCGCCGCCGATCTCGGGGCGCTCTCGCGTGTCGTCGTTCTACCGTAGGAAGTACCGCAGCGTCGAGATCGCGGTCGGCCCGGCCTACTGGCCGTGGCTCGGCTGGACCGCGCTGCTCGCGCTCGCACAGACGGTCGTCGTCCCGCTGCTCGCCTTCCGCGGCGCGGTGCCTTCGCTCGTCACGATCGCGGTCGTGCTCTACGCGGTGCGCGCCGGCGCCCGGCGCGGCGCGCTGCTCGCGCTGCCGGCCGGGCTGCTCGAGGACGTCTTCGCCGGAACCGCCGGCGGCTGGACGATCTCGACGACGATCGTCGCGCTGCTGGTCGGCGGGTTCACGCGGCGGATGTTTGCCGACGGTGCGTTCGTCCCGGCGATGCTGTGCGGCGCGGCGGTCCTCGTGCGCGATCTCGTGTTCTGGTCGGTGATGCGGATCGAAGGTTTCCCGCCGGGCTACGCGGCGGTCCACGCGCATACCGCGCTGTGGCGCGCGCTGCTGACCGCGCTGATCGCGTTCGCGTGGCTGGTCGTGCGCGGGCGGCTCGTCACCGACAAGACGACGATCCAGCGGTACGGGTACGACTGATGGCCGCGGTGGAACGGCTTCCCGACGGCGGCGAGCGCCAGATCCTGCGCGTGGTGATCTTCGCCGTCGTGCTCGGGTTCGCGCTGATCGCGATCGTCGCGCGGCTGATCGACGTGCAGCTCGTGCAGGGCGAGTCGTACGCGGCGCAAGCGCGCGCGAACCAGATCCAAGTGATCCCGGTGGCGGCGCCGCGCGGCTTGATCGTCGACAAGCGCGGCACGGTGCTGGTCCGCTCACGGCCCTCGTTCGTGTGCGCGCTGATCCCGAGCGAGATCACCGACATCGACAAGACGCTGGCGACGCTCGCCGACGTGCTGCACCTGCCGGCCGAGAAGCTGCGCTACCGCCTGCTCCACCACAACGGGAAGAACTACACCGCGTTCGACGAGGTGCAGACGTACGAGCCGTACGGCCCGGTGATCCTCGCGACCGACCTCACCCCGGTGCAGACGGCGCGGCTCGCCGAGGCGCAGAGCGATCTGCGCGGCGTGGACATGGAAGAGCAGCCCGTCCGCAACTACCCGTACGGGAAGACCGGCTCGCACATGTTCGGCT
>DATHLL010000023.1:0-2324 GCA_035488195.1 Candidatus Elarobacter sp.
TCAACGGCTGCGGCCCGAAACCGGGCGTCGCGCCGGGCGGGATCCCGGGTCAGACGCCGTCGCGGCCGCTCAAGCGCTAGCGGGAGTGCGCGCCACCAGGCGTTTCGCGCGCTGCGCGACGCCGCGCATCGCGGCGAGGAGCGCGGCGCGGCGCGAGACGCCGGGGGCGGCCGGCTCGTCGCCGAGCGGCGTCGGGTCGGCGAGCGCGAGCGCCTTCACGGCGTTCGACGCGTCGATCGTGTGGTCGGTCGCGTAGGCGAGCTGGTTCGCGGCGTAGCGGTCGAGCGCGTAGCGGTAGTTCACCATCACGCCGAACGACTGCTCGAGGCCGCGCGGCGTCGGGTCGGCGAGCCAGTCCAGGCGTTCGATCTGCGCGCCGTTGCCAAGGTGGAAGCGCGCGACCGCGTCGCGCGGCGCGCCGTCCGCGCGCTTCGCCGCGAGCAGATACCGCGCGGCGAGACGCAGCACCGGCTCGCGCACCGCGGCGGCGACGACCGGATCGCGCTGCCACGCCGGCGTCGCGAGCGCCGCGCGCACTTCCGCTGCGACGCGGTCGCCGAGCGATCGTACCCACGCGGCGAAACCCGGCAGCGGCGAGAGCGTCGCGAACGTGCGCAGCCGCGGCAGCTCGGCGCGCAGCAGCTCGACGGCGTGTTTGATCAGCGCGTTGCCGAACGGGATCCCGGTGAGCCCCGGCTCGCAGTTCGAGATCGAGTAGAACGTCGCGCAGCGCGCCGATGCCGCGTCGACGCGCGGCGCGTCCTTGTTGAGGATCGCGCGGATCGACGACGGCATCTCGTCGGTGAGCGCGACCTCCGTGAACACGAGCGGCGTGCCGGCCAGCGCCGGGTGGAAGAACGCGTAGACGCGCCGGTCCTCGTCGAGCCGGTCTTTCAGGTCGAACCAGCCGCGCACGGCGTGCACCGCCTCCGAGCGCGCGAGCCGTTCCAGCAGCGCGGCGGAGTCGGACCACGTCAGCCGGCGCAGCTCGAGCAATCCGAGATCGAGCCGCGAGCTCAAGAACGTGCGGAGGTCGTCGTCGAGCGGCTTGAGATCGGCGACGTCGGCGCGTTTCGCCGTGAGCGTCATGAGCGCGGCGCGCAGGTCGACGACGAACCGCAGGTCGCCGGGCGGCGCCGCGAGGTGCCGCAACACGGCGTCGCGGGCCGGCTCGAGGTCCGCGCGCAGCCGCGCGAGCGCGGTCCGCCGGTCGGCGGCGTCGGCGGTGCGGGCGCGTTCCAGGTCGTGCTCGACGCGCCGGCCGTCGACGCCGAGGCCGTCGAGCAGCCGCAGGAAGCGCAGCAGCTCGTCCTCGTTCGCGACCGCGACGGTCGAGCGGACCGTGCGCACGTGATCGCGCGCCGCCAAGTCCCCCAACGGGAGGCGCCGGAGCGCGTCGACCGCGCGCTCGACCGGTGTCGCACGAGCCGGCATGATGCTCATCATACCGTACGCTGCGCCCGCAGTTCCGCACCGAGGTCGCACGCCGCGCGGCGGCGTCCCGCGAGCGACCGGACGGCTCCGTGTAGGCCCTCCCCCCGTAGGGGTATCGCGGACACGTTCCGCTTCTCGCTCCGGGAGGACCATGCGAGCCGACGACACGCGCCCCAAGACCTGGCCGCTGCTGCGACAGCTCACCCGCGACCGGTACGCGCTCGGCGCCGCCGCGCGGTCCGCGAAGACCGCCTCGCTGGCGCCGCGCACCGCGACCGCCGACCGCGTCGTGCGCTCGGTGTGCCCGTACTGCGCGGTCGGCTGCGGACAGCTCGCGTACGTCAAGGACGAGAAGGTCGTGCAGGTCGAGGGCGATCCGGACTCGCCGATCTCGCGCGGCCGCCTCTGCCCGAAAGGTTCGGCGACGCGCTCGCTCAGCGAGAGCCCGCTGCGCGAGTACAAGGTGAAGTACCGCCGGCCGTACGCGACCGCGTGGGAGGAGCTCGAACTCGACGAGGCGGTCGACATGATCGCCGACCGCGTGATCGCGACGCGCGCGCGGACCTGGGAGACGGCGAACGAGGAGGGCCAGCCGCTGAACCGCACGCTCGGAATCGCGAGCCTCGGCGGCGCGACGCTCGACAACGAAGAAAACTACCTGATGAAGAAGCTCTACACCGCGCTCGGCGTGGTGCAGGTCGAGAATCAGGCGCGCATTTGACATAGCAGCACGGTGCCCGGTCTGGGTGCCTCCTTCGGACGCGGCGGCGCGACGACGTTCCAGCAGGATCTGCAGAACGCCGACTGCATCGTGATCATGGGCTCGAACATGGCCGAGAACCATCCGGTCGGGTTCCAATGGGTCATGGAAGCGCGCGAGCGCGGCGCGC
>DATHLL010000024.1:0-6008 GCA_035488195.1 Candidatus Elarobacter sp.
TCATGCCAGCGTCATCACACCGACGCGGTCGTCGACGAAGCCCAGCCGCGCGTAGAGCGTGCGGGCGCCGGGCGACGGTCGCAGGAACGTTCGCCGCGCGCCGGAGACGCGCATCGCTTCGACTACCGCCGAGACGAGCCGCGTTCCGTGCCCGGCGCCGCGGTAGGCGGGCTCGACGTAGACGCCCGAGAGCTCCGCGTGCAGCGTGCCGTCGGGGAACGGCAGCCGCTCGAAGTACGTCGCGCACGCCGAGCCGACGCCGCACGTTCCGTCGAGGAGCAGCATCGCGACGAGCCGTCCGTCCGCGAAGAGCCGCGTGATGTCGCCCGTCGCGCGCCGCGTGAACACGTCGCGCTCGGTCTCGCTCAGATGGCCTTGCTCGATGAGGCTCGCCGCTCGCAGGCGGCTGAGGGTTTCGGCGTCGGCGGCACCGGCCGCCCGGATCTCGATCATCGCTCTCGTCTCCGGAAAAAGAAAAGACGCGCCGTCTCCGGCGCGCCCGTCGTCCGCTTCCGTGCTCCGTCTACCGCATGGAGACGAAGCCCGGTACGAATCGTACGGGCGCGTCGGTAGGCGGTCGGCGCAGCGTGATCGCGGTGATGCTCATGAGTGAATAGACATACATCGCCGAGCGCCGGTTCGTCAAGCGTTTCACACCAATTCCGGGGTGGCGCGTTCCGACGCCTCGGCCGCCTTCGCCGCGCCGGCGGCGACGGGGAGGCCGTGGATCTGGATGAACCCGCCGGCCGCGTCGTGGCGGAAGGTG
Organism: Candidatus Elarobacter sp.; assembly: GCA_035488195.1. Classification (GTDB taxonomy): domain Bacteria; phylum Vulcanimicrobiota; class Vulcanimicrobiia; order Vulcanimicrobiales; family Vulcanimicrobiaceae; genus Vulcanimicrobium. Next base: position 767 of record DATHLL010000024.1, read on the forward strand.
TCGCCGGCACCGTAGGTCGCGAGCGACTCGTCGTAGAGCGCGAACGGCGAGCGCGCCCCGGTGACGACCGCGCGGCCGCGGATCAGCTTGACCCGCACCTCGCCGGTGAGCCGCTCGGCGATCTTCGCGTTGAACGCGTCGAGCGCGCCGCGCAGCGGCGAGGACCAGAGCGCGTCGTAGATCAGCTCGGCGTACTTCTGGTCGAGCGAGGCCTTCAGCCGCAGCTCGTCGCGCGTGAGCGTCAGCCGCTCGAGCGCCTTGTGCGCCTCGATCAGCGTGACGCTTCCCGGGCACTCGTACACCTCGCGGGACTTCAGCCCGACGACGCGGTCCTCGATCAGGTCGATCCGCCCGACGCCGTTCGCGCCGGCGATCTTGTTCAGCTCGAAGACCATCTCCGCGCCGGTCGCGCCGTCACCATGAGCCTGTCGAAGGGCGATCGACGGAACGCCGCGCTCGAACGTGATCACGACGTCGTCGCCCGCCGCGGGCGCGGTCTCCGGCGCGACCGACCAGGCGTACGCGTCTTCGGGCGGCGCGTTCCACGGGTTCTCGAGGACGCCCGCTTCGATCGAGCGGCCCCACAGGTTCGCGTCGACCGAGTACGGCTTCGCCGCGGTGTGCGCGATCGGGACGCCGTGCGTTTGCGCGTACGCGATCGCGTCCGGGCGCGAGAGCGGTTTGTCGCGCAGCGGCGCGAGCGTCTTCAGGTGCGGCGCCTTCGCGCGCACGCCGACCTCGATCCGCACCTGGTCGTTGCCCTTCCCGGTGCACCCGTGCGCGACCGCGTCGGCGCCGTACTCCTCCGCCGTCTCGGCGAGCAGGTCGGCGATCAGCGGCCGCGAGAGCGCCGCGCTGAGCGGATAGACGCCCTCGTACAGCGCGTTCGCCGCGAGCGCCTTGTACGCGTAGTCTCGGATGAACCGCTCGCGCGCGTCGATCAGCACGGCGTCGAGCGCGCCGAGCTTCAGCGCCTTCTGCCGAACGGCTTCGAGCGCGTCCTGCGAGCCTTCGCCCGCGACCATGTCGGACTCGCCGAGGTTCAGCGTCATGGCGACGACCTGATGGCCTTGGTCGATGAACTGCTTCAAGAGGACCGAGGTGTCGAGGCCGCCGGAATAGGCGAGGACGATCTTCACTGCTGCTCTCCGCGCATGTCTTCGAAGCGCTGACGGATCATGGGTGTCTTCTCGGGGGCTTCGACGATCACGAGGACCGTGTCGTCGCCGCCGATCGTGCCGAGGATCTCGGGCCAGTCGGCGCCGTCGATCGCGGCGGCCAGCATCATCGCGGTGCCGGGATGCGTGCGCAGCACGATCTGGTTCACCGACGAGCGCACCTGGATCACGACCTCGGCGACGACGCGGTGGAGCCGCGAGGAGAACGCCGGCCCGACCGACGGCTCGACGTACTTGAACGCCCCGCCGAGCCCGCCTTTGAGCGGAACCTTCAGCAGCCCGAGCTCCTTGACGTCGCGCGAGACCGTCGCCTGCGTGACCTCGTAGCCTTGCTGCTCGAGCAGCGCGGCGAGCTCGTCCTGCGAGTGCACCGGGCGCGCGGCGATCAGCGAGAGGATCGCGCGCTGGCGCTTGGTCTTCGGTTGTTGTACGACGTCCATCATTCGGTGAGTCCCCGGAGATCGGTCAGCAGCGCCAGGAGCAGCGCCTTCTGCGCGTGGAGGCGGTTCTCGGCTTGGTCGAAGACGACGCTGCGCGGTCCGTCGATCACCTCGGCGGTGACCTCTTCCCCGCGGTGCGCGGGCAGACAGTGCAGGAACAGCGCGTGCTTCGCGGCGTGGCTCATCAGCTCGGCGTCGACCTGGTACGGCCGCAGCGCGGCGAGGTTCCGCTCGACGAGGTGCTCCTCACCCATCGAGGTCCACACGTCGGTGTAGACGACGTCGACGTCGCGCACCGCGCGCACGGGCGAGGTGAACGCGCGCGCCTGCACGCCGTACGGCGCGCCGAGCTTCACCAGCTTCGCGAGGAACGCGTCGGACGGCCGGTGCGTCGGCGGCGCCGCGAAGCTCACCGACATCCCGCACATCGCGGCGGCCTCGGCGAGCGAGATCGCGACGTTGTTCCGCGCGTCGCCGACGAACGCGAGCCGCAGCCCCTGCAGCGTCCCGAACCGCTCGCGGATCGTGAGCAGATCGGCGAACGCCTGACACGGGTGCGCCGCCTCGGAGAGCGCGTTGATCGTCGGCACGGTCGCGGCGCCGGCGAAGCGGAGCAGCGGCTCGTGCGCATGGGTGCGGTAGACGATCGCGTCGGCGTAGCGCGAGAGGACGCGCGCCGCGTCTTCCGGCGTCTCGCGCGTCCCGATCCCGAAGTCCGTCCCGGTCGCCGCGATCGCGTGGCCCCCGAGTTGCGTCATCCCGGTCTCGAACGAGACGCGCGTCCGCAGCGACGGCTTCTCGAACAGCATGACGAGCGTCTTGCCGCGCAGCAGCGTCATCTGCTCGCGCCCGCGCGCCTTGAGGTTCTGCGCGATCGCGAGCAGGCTCGCGAGCTCGTCCGCCCCGAGATCGGTGACCGAGAGAACGTTCCGGCCGCGCAGCCGCGCCGCCGCCGGGAGAGTGACCATGTCCGCATAAATATACACTACGTGCATATTTATGCGCAAGCGACCTCCGTCGCAGCAGCTTCCCGAACGGCTAGCCTTGCTTGCGCTCGTGGAGCCAGACCGAGTTGCCGTCCGGGTCTTTGACCATCCTGATCCGGCAGAACTGGAGCTGATGGGGCTCGCCGGCCTCGACCCCGCGCTCGGTCAGGGTCTTGCGATAGCCGTCGAGGTCGGCGACCTCGAGGGTGAGCGACTGCGCCGTGCCGGGGGTCCCGGCTTGCGGGAAGCTGCCGATCCCGAAGGTCGCGCCCGCGACCTCGAACTCGGCCCAGAAGTCGGTCCGCACCTCGGTCGGGCGCAAGCCCAGGACGTCGCGGTAGAACGCGACCGCGCGCTCGAGATCGCTGACCGGATACATCGTGAAGGCGATTTCGCTGACTGCCATGGCAGGAGGCTACGGCACCGATCACCGAGCGCCCCGTGTGCTGATCGTGCTGAAGTACGGCGGGAACGCGATGGCCCCGCCGGGCAGCGAGGACCCGACCCTCGACGAGGTCGCCGCGCTCGCCGCGCGCGGCGAGCGGATCGTCCTGGTCCACGGCGGCGGTCCGCAGATCGACGCCGAGCTCGAGGCGAAGGCGATCGACGAGGTGCGCGTCCAGGGGCTCCGGGTCACCGGCCGCGCCACCCGCGACGTGGTCGAGTACGTGCTGTGCGGGACGGTGAACAAGGCGCTGGTCCGGGCGCTCGCCGCCCGCGGCGCGCGGACCGTCGGGATCTCGGGCGAGGACGGGAACCTCCTCGGCGCCCGCCGTGCCGGGACCGTGAACGGCATCGACCTCGGCTACGTCGGCGAGGTCTCCGGGGTCGATCCCGCCGCCGCGCGGGCGCTCCTCGAAGCCGGGTTCGTCGTGGTCGTCGCCCCGCTCGCCCTCGACGTCGACGGCGGCGGGGCGCTGAACTGCAACGCCGACACCGCCGCCGGCGCGCTGGCCGGCGCGCTGCGGGCCGACGTCTACCTGGTCCTCACCAACGTCGCCGGCGTTCGCCGCGACGTCCGCGACCCCGACTCGCTCATCGAGCGGCTGACCGTCGCGCAGGCCGAGGCCTTCATCGCCGACGGGACGTTCACCGACGGGATGATCCCGAAGATGCGGGCCGCGATCGCGGCCGTGCGGACCGGCGCGAAGCGCGCCGTGGTCGCGGGGGCCGGCTTCGGGGCGATCGACGCGGCGCTGCGAGGCCTCGGGACCGAGCTCGTCGCGTCATAGTCCAGACGTCCCCTAGGACTTTCGGAGTAGAGTCTGCTACGCTAGAGAGGCATCCCGCGACGGCCCTTTGCCGCCGCCGGTTTGCGCGTCGTTCACAGCGAGGGAGGCCAGTGCCGCGTCCGCACGTCGTTTCATTCAACGGCGAGCTCGACATTTGGAAGGAGAGCGAGGTGGAAGCGCGCCTCGCCGTCCTGGAGGGCGGCGCGCCCATCACGATCGACCTCTCCGAGGTCCGCTACCTCGACAGCGCCTTCCTGAGCGCGCTGGTCCGCCTGCGCCGGCGGCTCCCCGAGTGCCCGATCACGCTCGTGGTCGAGTCGCCCTCGGTCCGCCGCGTCTTCGAGCTGACCGAGATGCACAAGCTCTTCCGGATCAGTTCCCTTTCGGCCGAGAACGGCTCCAAACCCTGACTTAGGGATCGACTTTTCATCCGAGACCTCCCTAGCCTCGGCTTGGGAGTTCGGTACGCATGTCCGGACGCCGTACCGATGCTCCTAAACGGACCGGTGCCTTTGCACCGGCCTTGACTTCCTTTTGTGAAGAAAGAGCAGGTCTTAACGTGCACTTGATCATCATCATGCTCACCGCGCTTCTCGGTCTCGGCCTGGCCGGCCACGGGAAGCTCACCGGCGCGACGACCGCCTCGGCGCCGCACGCGCGCGCCGCGATGGACGTCCAGCCCGGCGGCGGCCCGTCCTGAACGGAACCTTCGCCTAGAAAGGCGAACGTCGCGAGTATGCTGGGTGTGGGGCGTGGTTTCGCAACAAGCGCATAGGACGCGGCCGCTGGGCCGCGCGACGTTCTCGGAAGCGATGCGGGCGTGGTTCGCGGGCGACTTCGAAGGTTGTCTCGCGCTCTGCGACCGCGTCCGCCCGAGCGACGTCGACATGGTCTCGCAGCTCGCGCTCTTACGAGCGCGAGCCCTGCTGCGACTCGGCCGTGCGCACGAAGCGGTCGCGGTGGTGAGCGGCGCGTTCATCGCGCACGGAACGCTGGACGCGTCGCTCACCGCGCGCATGCTGCTCGGACAGGCGTACGTGCGCCTGGGCGACCACGAGCGCGGTCTGGCGATCCTCGAGGAGGCGTACGCCGCCGCCGGCGGAGCGCATCCGACGATCCGCTCCGAGATCGCGCTGAACGTCGGACTCGGCTACTACGGTTTGCGCAAGCTCGACGAAGCGGATGAGGCCCTCGGCCGTGTCGACGACCGTGCGGACATCGTGCACGCGCGCGCGCTCGAGTACCGCGCGTGGGTCGCCGTCGCGCGCACGGACTATGCCGCGGCGACGCGGTATTTCGGGGACGCGCTGCGATGCCTCGACGCGTGCCGCCACTACGACCGCTTTCTGGAAGCGCATGCGATCCAGGGGATCGCGCTGCTCGCGGCCGAGCGCCTCGACCGCGTC
>DATHLL010000025.1:0-3459 GCA_035488195.1 Candidatus Elarobacter sp.
GATCACGAGCTCGGCTTCGCCGTCAAACTTGATCGCCAGCGGCGTGATCAGCTTGAACGGGATCGTCGTCGCCACGTTAGACCTTCACGCCCATCTTCTCGGCGTTTTCCTTTACCTCGTTGATGTCGCCGGCCATGTAGAACGCCTGCTCCGGAAGATGATCGAGCTTGCCGTCGAGGACTTCTTTGAAGGACGCGATCGTGTCGGCGATTTTCACGTACTTGCCGGGACGTCCCGTGAATTGCTCGGCGACGAAGAACGGCTGCGAGAACAGACGCTGCATGCGGCGTGCGCGGCCGACCGTGATCTTATCTTCGTCGGAGAGTTCTTCGACGCCGAGGATCGCGATGATGTCCTGCAGGTCGCGGTAGCGCTGCAACGTCTCTTGCACGCCGCGCGCGACGTTGTAGTGATCCTCACCGACGATCGCCGGATCGAGGATGCGCGACGACGACGCCAGCGGGTCGACCGCCGGGTAGATGCCGAGCTCCGAGATCGGGCGCGAGAGCGCGGTCGTCGCGTCGAGATGCGCGAACGTCGTCGCGACGGCGGGGTCGGTGTAGTCGTCGGCGGGGACGTAGACGGCCTGCACCGAGGTGATCGAGCCGTTCTTCGTCGTCGTGATCCGCTCTTCGATCTGACCCATCTCGGTCGCGAGCGAAGGCTGGTAGCCGACCGCCGAGGGCATGCGGCCGAGCAGCGCGGAGACCTCCGAGCCGGCCTGCATGAAGCGGAAGATGTTGTCCATGAACAGCAGCACGTCGGAACCGAGTTCGTCGCGGAAGTACTCCGCCATCGTCACGCCGGTCTGCGCGATGCGGAAGCGCACGCCCGGCGGTTCGTCCATCTGGCCGAAGACGAGCGTCGTCTGCGCGATGACGCCCGACTCTTTCATCTCGACCCAGAGGTCGTTGCCCTCGCGCGTCCGCTCACCGACGCCGGTGAACACCGAGAAGCCCTTGTGGACCGCGGCGATGTTGCGGATCAGCTCCTGGATGAGCACGGTCTTGCCGACGCCGGCGCCGCCGAAGAGGCCGACCTTGCCGCCGCGCGTGTAGGGCGCCATCAGGTCGACGACCTTGATCCCCGTCTCGAAGATCTTCGGCGTCGGGTCCTGCTGCGCGAACGTCGGCGCGTCGCGGTGGATCGGCCAGTGCGCCGCGGCGGTCACCGGCGCGTCGGAGTCGATCGCCTTGCCGAGCACGTTGAAGATGCGCCCGAGCGTCCCTTCGCCGACCGGAACGGTGATCGAGCCGCCGGTGTTCGTCACGACCGCGCCGCGCACGAGCCCGTCGGTCGAGCCCATCCCCAGGCACCGCACCTGGTTGTTGCCGAGCTCGCCCTGCACTTCGAGGACGAGATCGCGCTCGGCCATCGCGGTGCCTTCGAGCTTGACCCCGTCGGCGAGGTGCGCGCCCGAACCGTTCGATCCGGCGCTCTTGCCGCCGCCGATGTGCACGGTCAGCGCGTCGTTGATCCGCGGCAGCGACTCGGCGGGGAACTCGACGTCGACGACGTTGCCGAGGACTTGGACGACCTTCCCGGTCGCGAGTGAAGTGGGGTTGGCGGTGGCGCTCATGATGTTCCTTACGGTGCGTATCTGGGTTCAGCCGGCGAGGGCTTCCGCGCCGCCGACGATCTCCAGGATCTCCTTGGTGATCGCGGCTTGGCGCGCTTTGTTCATCTCGACCGTGTTCTGGTCGATCAGCTTCTTGGCGTTGTCGGTGGCGTTGTTCATCGCGACGAGCTGCGCCGCGTAGAACGACGCGTTCGTCTCGAGCATCGCCGAGTACAGCGTGAACTCGAGGTACTTCGGGAGCAGCCGCCCGAGGACGAACTCGGGCGAGGGCTCGAACTCGACGGCGCCGCCTTTCGGCGCGCCGTCGGCGTTCGGCTCGCCGGACGTGATCGGCAGCAGTTGCCGGACCTCGGGGCGCTGCGTCATCATGTTGACGAGCTTCGGCGAGATCAGCGTCAGCGAGCCGATCCGGCCTTCGGTGAAGTCGGCGCTGACACGGTTCGCCAGTTCCTGCGCGTTCGCGAACATGTCGCCTTGCGCGAGCGGCCAGAACTGCAGTGTCTCGCCGCGCTGGCGGCGCAGCGCGTTGCGGCCTTTGATCCCGACCGAGTACCACGCGAGGTCGCGGCCGTGCTCCCGCGCATGGATCTCCGCCGAGCGGATCAGGTTCGCGTTGAACGAGCCCGCGAGCCCCTTGTCGGCGGTCATCACGATCACCGCGTCGGGCGCGCTCGCCGCGCCCGGCTTCATGAACGGGTGGTCGACCGTCCCGACGTTCGCGATCAGATCGCGCAGCATCGCGCCGATCGCGTCCGCGTACGGGCGCGACTGCTTCTGCAGGGCCTCGGCGCGGCGAATCTTCGCCGCGGCGACCTGCTTCATCGCCTTGGTGATCTGCTGCGTGTTCTTCAGCGACCGGATCCGGTCGCGGAGATCGCGGACTGACGGCACGTCAGAAGCCCTTGTTGAAGTCTTCGATCGCCGCGACGAGCTGCTTCTCGACGTCCTCGGAGAGCGCGTTCGTCTGCTTGATCGTCTGCGGCACCTGCGCGTGCTTCTCGTGCAGGTAGCCGACGAAGCGGTTCACCCAGTCGGCGACGCGCTCGGTGGGGATCGCATCGAGATAGCCGCGCGTTGCCGCGAAGATGACCGAGACCTGGTCTTCCATCGGCTGCGGGGCGCCCTGCGGCTGCACCAGCACCTGCGTCATCTTGTCGCCGCGGTTGAGCTGCTGCTGCGTCGCCTTGTCGAGGTCCGAGGCCAGCTTCGCGAACGCGGCCAGCTCGCGGTACTGCGCGAGGTCGAGCTTCAGGCGGCCGGCGACCGACTTCATCGCCTTCGTCTGCGCCGAGGAGCCGACGCGCGAGACCGAGATCCCGACGTCGACGGCGGGACGAATCCCCTGGAAGAACAGCGCGTTCTGCAGGTAGATCTGACCGTCGGTGATCGAGATGACGTTGGTCGGGATGTACGCCGAGACGTCGCCCGCCTGCGTCTCGATGATCGGCAGCGCGGTGATCGAGCCGGCGCCCTTCTCGTCGGAGAGCTTCGCGGCGCGCTCCAAGAGGCGCGAGTGCAGGAAGAAGATGTCGCCCGGATACGCCTCGCGGCCCGGCGGGCGGCGCAGCAGCAGCGAGACTTCGCGGTACGCCTGCGCGTGGCGCGTGAGGTCGTCGTAGACCACCAGCACGTCCTTGCCCTGGTACATGAAGTACTCGGCCATCGCGCAGCCGGCGAACGGCGCGATCCACTTCAGCGCGGCCGGCTCGGCGGCCGAGACGGTCACGATGGTCGTGTAGTCCATCGCGCCGTGCTTCTCGAGCGTCTGCTGCAGCGAGGCGACGGTCGAGTTCTTCTGACCGATCGCGACGTAGATGCAGATGACGTTCGCGCCCTTCTGGTTGATGATCGTGTCGACCGCGATCGCCGTCTTCCCGGTG
>DATHLL010000026.1:0-2367 GCA_035488195.1 Candidatus Elarobacter sp.
CCGTCGAGGACGGCCAGCAAGTTGACGGGCATCAGCAAAGGCCAGCAGGTGAATCCACTCAACCGGCGCGCGCCGGGCGCACGATCACGCGCGGCTCGCCGTCGCGGCGCGGCTGCACGAAGCCGACGACGCGCGCTTCCGGCGCGGCGCGCAGCGCCTTGTCGACGTCGGTGATCGGGACGATCAGCGTGTAGCCGACGCCCATGTTCAGCGTCCGATAGCGCTCGTCGTGCGAGAGGTTGCCGCGGTACACGAGCTCGCGCATGACCGGCGGAACGTCCCAGCGCGACTGCTCGAACACCGCGGCCGCGTGCTCGGGGAGCGTGCGCGGGACGTTCTCCAGCAGACCGCCGCCGGTGATGTGCGCCATCGACTTCACGTCGGCCACCGCACGGATCGCGCGCACCGGCTCGAGATACGAGGGGTGCGGCGCGAGCAGCGCATCCGCGAACGTCGTCTCACCGAACGGCGCGGCGTACTCGTCCTCGGCGATCAGCGCGCGCGCCAGCGTGTAGCCGTTCGTGTGCAGCCCGACCGCCGGCAAGCCGACGATCGCATCGCCGGTCTGCACGCGGTTCGGATCGGGGACCGCGTCGAGGTCCACGATCCCGACGATCGTCCCGGCGAGATCGAAATGATCCGGCCGGTAGACGCCCGGCATCTCCGCGGTCTCGCCGCCGAGCAGCGCGCAGCCGTTCGCGCGGCACGCGCGGTGCACACCGGAGACGACCAGCGCGGCGACCTCGGGATCGAGCTTGCCGACCGCGAGGTAGTCGAGGAAGAACAGCGGGTCGGCGCCGGTCACCAGGATGTCGTTGACGCAGTGGTTCACCAGGTCCGCGCCGACCGTGTCGTAACGCCGCAGCGCCGCGGCGATAAGGATCTTCGTCCCGACGCCGTCGGTCGAACCGACGAGGGCCCGCTTGCCGTCGCCCGGCAGCCGGAAGAGGCCGCTGAAGCCGCCGAGCGCGCCGAGCTGGTCGGGGTGCGTCCACTCGGCGGTGACGTCGCGATAGCGCCGGACCGCTTGATTCCCGGCCGCGATGTCGACGCCCGCGCGGGCGTACGCGTCGTCCCCGCCGGCGCCAAAGCCGTCGCTCATCGGCATTCTTCAGGAGGACGCGCGAGCGGCGCGGGTAATCGCAAACAGGTTGCCCATCACGGTCGCTCGACCGCTTCTGCCCTTCCGGAGGAATCCATGCAGGTCCACGTCTCGAACGACGCTGCCACGTCGGTCGCGACCGGCGCGCTCGTCGTGCCGGTCTTTTCGGGCGCCCTCGACGGCGTCGCGGCCGAGGTCGATCGCGTCGTCGGCGGCGCGATCGCCGACGTGCTCGCCAGCGGCGAGATCGCCGGGAAAGCGAACGAGACGTCGCTCGTCCACGCCAAGGAGGCTCCGTTCAAGCGCGTGCTGGTCGTCGGCCTCGGCGAGCGCGAGAAGCTGACCGCTTCGGCGATCGCCAAGTACGCCGGCACCGCGGTCCGGTATCTCGGCAAGCGCGGCGCGACCGCGCTCGCGATCGCCCTCCCCGACGGGCTCGACGGCGCGCTGGCCGCGTCGTTCGCCGCCGAAGGCGCGATCGCCGCGACGATCGACACGACGCTCTACCGCACCGAGGCCGACAAGCCGGTCGTCACGACCGACGTCACGATCCTGACCGGCGGCTACGACGGCGAGGCGGTGGCGAGCGGCGTGAAGCGCGGCAGCGTCCTCGGCGAAGCGGTGAACCACGCGCGCGTGATGGCGCTGACGCCGGCGAACGACATGACGCCGACGCACATGGCGCAGCGCGCGAAGGAACTCGGCGCCGACGCCGGGCTCGAGGTCGACGTCCTCGACGAAGCGCGGATGCAGGAGCTCGGGATGGGCTCGCTGCTCGGCGTCTCGCGCGGCTCGGACGAGCCCGCGACGCTGAGCGTGCTGACCTACAAGGGCGATCCGTCGTCGAGCGAGATCCTCGCGCTGGTCGGCAAAGGGCTGACGTTCGACTCCGGCGGCATCTCGATCAAGCCGGCCGAGAACATGCACGAGATGAAGTACGACATGTCGGGCGGCGCCGGCGTGATCGCGGCGATGTGGGCGATCGGCAAGCTGCGCCCGAAGCTGAACGTCATCGGGCTCGTGCCGTCGTCGGAGAACTTGCCGGGGCACCGCGCGATGAAGCCCGGCGACGTCCTGCGCGCGATGAACGGCAAGACGATCGAGGTGATCAACACCGACGCGGAAGGCCGTCTGATCCTCGCCGACGCGCTGTGCTACGCGCGCAAGCTCGGCGCGACGAAGATCGTCGACGCCGCGACGCTGACCGGCGCGTGCGTGATCGCGCTCGGCCACGCGGCGAGCGGAACGATGTCGAACGACGAGCG
>DATHLL010000027.1:0-3846 GCA_035488195.1 Candidatus Elarobacter sp.
CCCGAGCCGCCGAATCTCCACGAGGTCCAGCGCCAGATCGAGCGGCTCGACCGCGAGGACCGCGCGATGCTGCGCCCTTGGATCCTGGCTCGCTACGACGTGCGCGGCTACCGGACGACCGGCGCCGTCGTCCGTCCCGACACGGCGGCCGGGACGTGAGCGCGGTCGCATTGCGCCCCCGGTTGGAAAGCTTCGGCGAGCGGCTCCGGCGGCTTCGCCTCGACCGCCGGATTAGTTGCGCGCAGCTCGCGAACCGGGTCGGCGTGACCGAAGGCGCGATCCGGCAGATGGAGAGCGGCCAGACGAAGATGGCGAGCTTCGTGATCGGGCTGCGGCTCGCCAAGGAGCTGGGGACCGATCCGTGGTTCCTCGCCAACGGCGTCGCCGACGGCGACGAGCCGAAGACCGGCGCCGACGCGCTCGCGCTCCGCGTCGCCGCGCTCGAGCAGAGGCTCTCGTCGATCGACGAGCCGCGCCTGCGCGAGTAGTGGGTTCGGCTGCGCCGAACCCGTCGCGTTCGGGCTTCGCCCGATCCGCACGGTTTAACGCGGCGTCATCCCCTCGAAGGCGATCGTCACCACGGCGTGCGCGATCGCCTCGCGGGTCAGCGAGCCGGCGCGGTACCACTCAACGACCGAGTTCGACATCCCGAAGATCAGCCGCGCGACCAGCCGCGGGTCGAGGTCCGTGCGGACGTCGCCGTCGCGCTGCGCGCGCACGATGATCTCGGTGACGAGCCGGTCGAACGTGCGCCGGCGCTCGACCGCGCCGCGCTCGCTGCGCGAGGTGCCGTGCACGCGCGTCAGCACGGTGAGCTCCGGGAGCAGGTGCAGCGTCGTGTCGGCGACGCGCGCGACGATGTGCCGCAGCCGCTCGATCGCGCGGCCGTCGCGCGCCGCCGGCTCGTCGAGGATCGCGAACAGCGCGTCGAGCGCGCGGCCGAGCCCGCGCTCGAGCAGCGCCTCCTTCCCGCTGACGTGGTGGTAGATCGAGGCTTTGGTGATCCCGGCCGCGCGCGCGACGTCGTCCATCGACGCGCCGTCGTAGCCGCGCTCGGCGAAGACGCGCAGCGCGACGTCGGTCAGCGAGTCGATGTCGTACGGCTTGCGCGGTTCCACCGGCTCACGGCGAAGGCGAGGGCTTCGGCGCCACGATGATCGCGCTCCCGTCCGCCGCCGGCGGCCCACCGGCGCGCACCGTCTTCTCGAACGGCGGGCCGAGCACCGCGTCGATGTGCGCGAACGCCGTGCCTACGTCGCCGCGCAGCGCGCTCATCGCGGCGAGGTGCTGCTCGAACGGCGGCTGCAGCGAGCCGGCCAGCGGGAACGTCAGCGCGAAGACGCGTTCGCGGATGTGGTCGGGGACCGCGATCGAGTCCTCGTCGTACTTCGCGTTCGAGCTGAGCTCCGCGCGCAGCGCGAGCAGCTTCGCGCGGTCCGCCGCCGAGGGCGACTTCTTCAGCCGCGCGTCGACCTCGTTCAGCGCGCGGTCGATGTAGTCGAGCCAGTCGTACGCCTGCGCGAGATAGCGCCGGCGCAGCGAGCGGTCCTCGGCGGTCCACGGGCTGTGCGGATCGTCGGCGAGCGCGAACGCCTGATCGTAGGTCTGACCGTCGCGGTGCAGCCGCGCGGTGTAGCGGCCCGGCAGCGCCTCGGGGCCGTTCCCCGGACCGGCGTTCTGGAACGACGTCCCGAGCCAGCGCGTCGGACCGTTCTCGGTGCCGTCCCACGTGATGCGGTTCAAGCCCGCGTCGTTGCTCACGTACCAGCGCGCGCGCTCTTCCTTCGGCGGATCGCTGCGGTCGTACGGGACCTGGCCGCGCAGCGTGCGGATCACCTTGCCGCTCGCGTCGAGGATCTCGAACCACGGGCGCTCCTTCGCCTTCGTGCGCTGGTAGAACGTCAGCACCGCGCCGCCGGGCGCGTTGCCGCCGACGAACTCGTTCACCGGCAGCGCGTTCGCGTCGCCGGTCTCGATCGACGGCCAGCCGGCCCACAGCGTCGCGTCGCGCACCGGGAAGAAGCGCACGCCGTCGCGCCGCGCGGCGGCGAGCTGCTGCAGCGCGGCGAGATCGTCCATCACGTAGAAGCCGCGGCCGTGCGTCGCGATCAGCAGGTCGTTCATCGACGGCTGCACGCGCACGTCGTAGACCGGGACGACGGGGAAGCCCGCGCGCAGCCGCTCCCAGCGCCCGCCGCGGTCGTACGAGATCCACAGGCCGTTCTCGGTCCCCGCGTAGAGCAGGTTCGGCTCGCGCGGGTCCTGCCGCACGACGCGCACCGGCGCGTCCGGCGGCAGGTTCGCGGCGATCGAGCGCCACGTCGCGCCGTAGTCATCGGTGACGAACGCATACGGCCGGCGGTCGCCGAGATCGTGCCGGTCGAGCAGCGTGAACGCCGTCCCCGCCGCGTGCGGGCTCGCGTCGATCACCTCGACGCGGCCGTAGCGCGGCCAAACCGGCGGCGTGACGTTCATCCAGTGCGCGCCGCCGTCGCGCGTGAGCTGCACGAGCCCGTCGTCGGTCCCGGCCCAGATCACGTTCGCATCCTTCGGCGAGGGCGCGATCGCGAGCGTCGTGTCGTAGTACTCCGCGCCCGAGACGTCGAGGTTGACCGGTCCGCCCGAGTTGCGCTGGTGCTCCTTCTCGTTGCGGGTGAGATCCGGGCTGATCGGCGTCCAGTGGCGGCCGCGGTCGGCCGACTTGAAGATCACGTTGCCGCCGAAGTACGCGACGTGGCCGTCGAGCGGCGAGAACGCGAGCGGCGCGTTCCAGTTGAAGCGGTACGGCGAGTCGGCGAACGAGGTCGCCGAGGTGAAGACGTCGCGCGGGAACGGCGACACGTCGAACGCCTGGCGCGCCTTCTGGTCGTAGATCCCGAGCACGCCGTCCTGCGTGTTGGTCCACAGGAAGTTCGGATCGAGCGGATCGGGGACCGCGTACATTCCGTCGCCGCCGGCGATCGCGAACCAGTCGCGGTTCAGCAGACCGGTGCCGTTGCGCGCGGTCGCCGGCGCGCACCACGAGCTGTTGTCCTGCAGCCCGCCGCAGATCAGATACGGCTTTTCGTCGGAGAACCCGACGTGGTAGATCTGCGCGAGCGGGATGCGGTCGAGGAACGCGAACGACTCGCCGCCGTTGCGGCTGAGGATCGCGCCGCCGTCGTTCCCTTCGATGATCCGCTTGCCGTCCGCCGACCACCACAGCGCGTGGTTGTCGACGTGCACGTTGCTCACGAGATGCTTCCACGTGCGCCCGCCGTCTTTCGAGACGGTCAGGTACATCGAGACGGCGATCACGCGGTCGCGGTTGCGCGGGTCGACCGCGAGGTGGCTGAAGTAGAACGGCCGCTGCTCGGGGCGCGTGTCGCTCGAGACGCGCCGCCAGGTGTCGCCGCCGTCATCGGAGCGCCAGACCGTTCCCTGGTGCGACTGGATCACCGCATAGACGCGCTTCGGATCGCTCGGCGCGACCGCAATCCCGATGCGGCCGAGCGTGTCGGCCGGCAATCCGTGGCCTTGCAGCTTCGTCCAGGTGCGCCCGCCGTCGCGCGAGCGGTAGAGCCCATCGGCCGGGCCGCCGCTGCTCGCGATCCACGGCTGGCGGCGGAACTGCCAGATCGCCGCGAACACCGTGCGCGGCGACTTCGGGTTCCAGGCGAGGTCCGCGGCTCCGCTCGCGGGGCCGACGTACAGCGTCTTCGTCCACGTGCGGCCGCCGTCGTTCGTCACGTAGACGCCGCGCGCGGTGCTGTCCTTCCACGGATCGCCGAGCGCGGCGACGATCGCGCGGTTCGGGTTCGCCGGATCGACCAGGATCTTCGCGACGTTCGAGGTGTCGTCGAGCCC
>DATHLL010000028.1:0-3537 GCA_035488195.1 Candidatus Elarobacter sp.
TGATCGAGCAGCGCCTGACCGGCGACGTCGCGGGCGGCGTCATCGTGAAAGGCGGCGACGAGCCGGTGCGCGGCGCGCTGCGGCTGGCCGAACGCCTGGCGCGATGAGCGATCTGCCGTCCACCGAGACGCTCGATGCGACGACCGCCGAGATCGACCGCCTCGACGACGTGGCGCTCGCGCGGGTGCTGGTCGACGCGCATCGCGTGGCGGTCGACGCCTCGCTGGCGGCCGCGGAAGAGATCGCCCGCGCGACGGCGCTCGTCGTCGAGGCGATTCGGCGCGGCGGCCGCGTGGTGCTCGTGGGCGCAGGGACGAGCGGACGGCTCGCGGTTCTCGACGCTTCGGAACTGCCGCCGACGTTCGGCGCCGATCCCGGCTTGTTCGACGGCCGCATCGCCGGCGGCGACGCCGCGCTGCGGCGGGCGATCGAAGGCGCGGAAGACGACGCGGAGGCCGGCACGCGCGCCGTCGACGACGTGCGCGGCAACGACGTCGTCGTCGGGATCTCCGCGAGCGGCGGCGCACCGTTCGTCCGCGCGGCGTTGCGCGCCGCACGCGAGCGGGGCGCGAAGACGATCGGCATCGTGAACGCCGCGAACGGCGCGCTCGCGCGCGAAGCCGACGTCGGGATCGTCGCCGCGACCGGCGCCGAGCCGATCCAAGGCTCGACGCGGATGCGCGCCGGCACCGCGCAGAAGATCGTGCTGAACGCGATCTCGACCGGCGCGATGATCCGCCTCGGCAAGACCTACGGCAACCGGATGATCGACCTCGTCGCGACGAACGCGAAGCTCCGCGCGCGCAGCGAACGGCTCGTGCGCGACCTCGCCGGCGACGTCGACGCGCGAGCGCTGCTCGACCGCGCGGGCGGCTCGGTGAAGACCGCGGTCGTCATGGCCCGGCGCGGCGTCGACCGCGCGGAGGCCGAGCGGCTGCTTCGTGAGGCGGACGGCCGCCTCGCCCGCGTCATCGACGGTCGAGCGTGACCAGCGACCCGCCGCGGTCCTCGTAGCCGCGGGCGGAGAAGAAGCCGCGCAGCGCGGGATCGGCGGGCACGGCCGCTTCGATCCGGGTGACCTCGAGCTGGTCGAGCCGGCCGTGGAGCGTCGCGAGCAGCGCCGAGCCGATCCCGCGACGGCGCCGGTCCTCGGCGACGAAGAGATCGCGCAGCATCGCGACCAGCCCGCCCGTCTCGGTCGAGATGGCGAAAGCGGCGGAAAGGCAGCCTGCGGGTATACCGTCGTCGTACGCCAGCCAGACGAAACCGTAGTCGGGGCGCTCGACGAACAGCGCGAGCGCGTCGCCGAGAGCCGCTTCGTCCCGGCGGAACCGCTTCATGAGCGCGAAGGCGTCGTACCGCTCCGCGCCCGCCATCGTACGGCACTCGATCATCGATGAAGGAACCTCACACCATGCACTTCGACTCGCTCCGCCGTTCGCTTCCCGCGCTCGCGGCGCTCGCGTTCGTCGCCTCGTCGGCGCTCGCCGCGTCGGCGCAGGTCACCGAACGCCAAGGCGCTTCGGTCCCCGGCGGCAAGATCCGCGACTGCCACGGCTACGTCCGGCACGTCTCGGACACCAACATCCGCGTGCACTGCATCGACGGCCGGCCCGCCGACCTCTCGTTCCTGTACGCGCCGAACTTCGCGACGCTGATGAAGAACGGCAAGAGCGTGCAGACCAAGGACCTCAAGCCGAACACGCCGGTGCACGTCGAGTTCACGCAGTCGCTCGGCGTCCGCAAAGCGTACAAGATCTTCGTTGCCGACCCGAACGGTCACGGGCGCTTCGGCTTCAAGAGTTAATCGACGGCGCCGCCGAGAAGAGCGCCGCGGTGCAGTCCATCGGGGCGCTCTTCTCGTCGCTGCTCGCGCTGACGTTCGTGGTCGTCCCGCTGGACGACCGGCCGGTGACCGCGCAGCTCCCGCGGCTGCTCGGCGCGATCGCCGGCGTGCAGGTCGTCGAGCCGCCGCGCCCGATGCTCGGGCGCTATCTGACGCCCGGCGACGCGCCCGGGATCCTGCGCTGGCTGCGCGACGACGCGCCACGCGACGCGCGCGCGTACGTCGTCTCGCAGGACATGGTCGTCTACGGCGGCCTCGTCGCCTCGCGCACCCCGGGCGTCTCGCGCGCCGAGGCGTACACGCGGCTGCAGGACCTCGCCGCAATCCGCGCGTCCCGTCCGAATGCGTCGTTCTCCGTGTTCGGGACGGTGATGCGGCTCGCGCCGACCGGCGTCCCGAAGCTCGGCGACGCGGCGAATTTTCCGTTCGCCGGCGGTGACGTGTGGGGCCCGATCCAGCAGTACGCGAACCTGCCCGATCCGCCGCAAACCGACCAGCAGCGCGCGTTCGCGGCGAAGCTGCGCGCGCAGCTCGGCCCGACGCTCGACGCCTATCTCGCGACGCGCGCCCGCAACCGCGACGTCGACCTGTTCGGGCTGCGCGTCGCGGCCGAGGGCGGGTTCGACCGCATCGTCCTCGGCCAGGACGACGCCGGTCCGGTCGGCCTGCACCTGCGCGATCTCGCGGCGCTGCGCGGGTTCGCGGCGACGTGGCTGCCGCCGTCGCGCGCGTCGATCGAGCCGGGCGCCGACGAGCTCGGGATGGTCCTCGTCGCGGCCGCGCTCGCGCGCGAGGCGCGTCTCGTGCCGCGCGTGCGCGTGATCTACTCGCGAGCCGACGGCGGCAACGTGAACGATCCGCTCGAGTTCGCGCCGATCGCGACGACGATCCGCGACATCGTCCGCTCGTGCGGCGGCGTTGCCGCGACGGAGGGTCAGCCCGCCGACGTCGACCTGTTCGTGCGCGTCACGGGAACCGGCGAGGCCGACGAAACGGCGTTCACCGGCGCGATCGCGCGCGACGTCGCCACGCCGGGCTCGCCGCTGGTCGCGATCGCCGACCTCTCGTTCCTCGCCGCCGACGACTACGCGCAGCAGCGGCAGCTCACCGAGGAGCTGATCGCGCGCGGGATCGCCGGACGCGTCGCGGCGTTCGCCTCGTGGAACACCGTCGCGAACACGGTCGGGACCGCGCTCCCCGAGGCGATCGCCGTCGACACCGGACGCCGGCTCGGCACGCTGAACCCGCGCGCCCACGCGACGTTCACGCTGATGCGCTTCGTCGACGACGTCGCGTTCCACACAGCCGTGCGCCCGCAGCTCAACGCCGATCTGAACGCGCTCGGCGTGAGCGATCACACCTATCTGATGCCGGAGCTCGCGCGCCGTACCGATTCTGAGGACCGCGCGCTGCTGTGGCCCGCGGGGCTCGATCTCCTCTCACGGATCGAGCCGCAGTTCCGCGACGCGGGGTTCACGATCACGCTGCCGTGGGACCGCACCTTCGAGACCGAGCTCGACGTCCGCCTCGCACCGCGCCGCGCCCGGTTGCGCTGAGCCGGAGCACGCGGCCTACGGGTCGGTCGTGCCGACGTCGCCGGAGAGGCCGACGAGCTCGTCCGGCGCGAGACGGTTCGTCGGACGGACCTGGGTGAAGCTGATCGTCACGTCGCCGAGCCGGCCGACCGAGGT
>DATHLL010000029.1:0-3286 GCA_035488195.1 Candidatus Elarobacter sp.
GAGCGCACCAGCCGCGGCGCGACGCTGACCGACGCGGGCGAAGCGTTCGTCCCGCAGGCGCGCGCCGTGCTGGCCCAAGCCGACGCCGCCGCCGACGCGGTCCGCATGGTCGCCGGCGGGGTCGCCGGGACGCTGACCCTGGGCTTCATCGACTCGGCGGCCCTCGGGATCGTCCCGCCGCTGATCCGCCGGTTCACCGCCCGCTACCCGCAAGTGAAGCTGCGGCTGCGCGAGCTCGGGACGCGCCGGCAGCTCGAGGCGGTCGAGAGCGGCGAGATCGACGTCGGGATCGTCCGCGGCCCGGTCTGGAACGCCGGGCTCACCGGGCGGCGGATCGCCACCGAGTCGCTGCTGGTCGCGCTCCCCGCCGGCCACCGGCTCGCGGGCGCGGACGCGGTGCGGCTCGCGGACCTGCGCGACGACGGGTTCGTGACCTACCCGGCCGACCGCGGTGCGGCGCTCTACGAGGAGACGCTCCGGCTCTGCCACGAGGCGGGGTTCGACCCGGCGATCGTCCAGGAGGCGAGCGAGATCTACACGATAGTCGGGATGGTCGCCGCCGGCCTCGGCGTCGCGCTCGTGCCCGATTCGGTGAGCGCGGTGGTGCCGGGGATCACCCTTCGACAGGCTCAGGGTGACATGGAGGCGGAGCGCGACGACGGCGGGGGCGGCGGGGGCGTGGTGTACAAGGCGCTCGAGCCGCGGGCGGAGCTGGAGCGGTGGGCGGTGTGGCGGGACCGGGCGCCGCTCGGGGTCGTTCACGCTTTCGTCACGTCGCTGCCGTTCGATGAAGAACCGGCGCCCGGTTCGCCACGTTAGGAGTAGCATGCGCAGACTCGTTCTCTCGCTCGGCCTCGCGATCGCCCTCGGCGGAGGCGTCGCCTTCGCGCAGACCAGCTCGCCCGCCCCGAGCGCCGCCCCTTCGCCCGCGCCGGCGGTCGTGCACATCAAGAACTTCGCGTACGCTCCGGAGACGGTGACGATCCGTCCCGGTCAGAGCGTGCGCTTCGTCGAGGACGACGAGACGCCGCACACCGTCACCGCGAGCGACGGCTCGTTCGACAGCGGCAACCTCGACAAAGGCAAGTCGTGGACGCACGTCTTCCCGAAAGAAGGCACGTTCGCGTACTTCTGTGCCTACCACACCTACATGAAAGGCAAAGTCGTCGTCAAAGCGCCCTAGCCGGGTTCACCAACCGGCGGGGCGGGTGATCTTCCCGACGCGATCCGTGAGCACGGCGGGGAGCTGGCAGGCTGCGAGCGTGCTCAAACTGAGGTCGCGAGCATCGTTGGCTGCGCGCGTCAGCTCGACGACGGCCCGGCGCTGCGGATTGATGACGTAGACGTCCGCGGCGAAATCGGCCCGCGCAACGCGAATCGGCTCGAGAAGATCCGAGTCGTTCGATACCACGATCGCTCTGGAGCAGTCACCCTTCGCGACATCTCTCAGAAGATACGTCGCCAGGTTCACGTCGGATCCTTTTTCGTCGTACTTTCCGATCTCGGCTTCAGCCGAGAGGACGATGCTCGACGTGTATGGCGGCAGTTGCGGCGGTAATCCGTTCAGCTTCACGTGTTTTCGGCGAAGCTTGAACGTGCCGAGGTGAATCTCGACTCCGACGGCGCGGAGCGCACGGAGATACGTTTGTTGCCGAGCCGCCATGTGCGGGTCGGATCCCGGCGCCTTCACTCGGGCCGTGAAATACCGCACGTGACGAATCGGCGCGAGACCGGGCCAAACGTGGGCGGCAAGCGCCGCGAGATCGAGCCACTTGAACCCACTCGAGCTCCAGCCGCGCTCCCGGCCGAATGCACCGTAATAAAGATTGAACCCATCGACATAGACGTATGTGTCCATGCGGCACCCGAAGACAGACCAAAGCCGCCTTGCGGCGGCTTTGCAACCCTGTCACCGAGGCAACAGGGGGGATCACTCGGAGATCATAGCGTGATGACAAGTGCTTGTCAAGTTCCGTTTCAATGTGTGGCGCGCGCAACGATCGGCACGAGAACGTTGAACAACAGCGCGCCCGCGATCGCGAGGCCGAAGCCGAACGCGGTCATCGAGAGGACGACGATCGCAACGCTGACGGCGTTGGCGTCCTTGATGCGGCCGGGGCCGATCCGCCACGTGATCGTCCAGCCCAGCGTCGATTCGACGAAGCCGGCGATCGCGCCGATGATCTCGGCGTAGCGCAACTCGAGCGTCGTCAGCATCGCGACGAAGCCGATGATCACGTAGCACCCGAACTGCAGCGGCCAGAGGCGCCGGTAGACGGCGGTGTTCCCGCGCGTGTACCACGCGCACGCCGCGTCGACCGCCAGCACCAGCACGATGCCGCCGAGCAGCGTGAGCGGGAAAGCGACCGAGAGCGGCCAAGGCGTCACGCCGTACGATGATCTCCGGCGACGACGTGTTCCTCTTGGGCGTGAGCCTCGCCGCGAGTGCGGGCTCGGTCATCGTCCTTGCCGGGTACGCCGCGATCTTCGCGCTCTTGGTCATCCCCGGGCTCGCCGCCGCCCGCGCGCTCGTGCGGCGGTTCGGGTTTCACCCGGCCACGACGGCGACGCTCGCGTTCGCGGTGACCGCGTTCGCCGGCTACGCCGTCTTCTGGTGCTACTTCCTCAGCCCGGTCGCCGGGAAGCTCGCTTCGGCGTTGTGGCTCGTCTCGTTCGTGGTCGCGCTGATGGTCCTGCGCCGCGCGCGCGTGTCGCGCGACGAAGCGATCCCGCTCGCGCTCGCGTTTCTCGCCGGGCTCTTCTATCTCGCCGCGCTGTATCTGCCGGCGGTCGGGATCGACGCGGGGCACCGGTTCTTCGTCATGCGGCCGGGCGACAATCTCTTGCCGCAGCTCGTCGCCGAGCGGATGTACCACGGCCAGGACCTGCATCATTTCCTCGGCGACTGGCTCAGCAGCGACCGGCCGCCGCTGCAGTCCGGAATCATCTTGCTCGTGCGGCCGGTGTTCCGCGCGCTGGGCGCGTACGCGGACGCGGGGTTCGAGATCGCGGGGATCGTGGCGCAGCTCGTCTGGGTGCCGTCGGCGTGGCTGCTGTGCGTGCGCGCGGGGTTCTCGCCGCGGCGGCGTGCGCTCGTCATGGCGTTCTTGATCTTCTCGGGGTTCTTTCTCTACAACACCGTCTACACGTGGCCGAAGCTGCTCGCGTCCGGGCTGTGCGTCGCCGCGTTCGTGTGCGCGCTGCGGTGGGAGCGTGAGAACCGGGACGCCGCGCTCGTGGTCGCGGGCGTCTGCGCGGCGCTCGCGCTGCTCGCGCACGGCAGCGC
>DATHLL010000030.1:0-3903 GCA_035488195.1 Candidatus Elarobacter sp.
TAGCCTTCCCATCCGCGCGCGATCGTCTCGGCGACCTCATGCGCGGCACGCGCGCCGTCGGGCGTCCCGTCGCTCAGCACCGCGACCGCTCGTGACGACGACGCCGGCGCATAGAGACCGTCCGGCGCGACCGTCGCCGCGGCGGCCGCGCGCGGCGGAAACAGCGGCGTGCCGAAGAGATTCGCGCCGAACGCGACGGCGGCGATCACCGCGATCGTCGCGACGGCGACTTGCCACGGCAGCAGCAGGCGCGTGATCTGCTCGACGCCGGTGCCGGTGAAGTTCGCGACCCAGACGTTCTGCGTGTTCGTCGGATCGCACACGTTCTGCACCTGGACGACCGCCATCACCGCCGCGACCAGCGCGACGGCGGGGAGGACGTGCAGCGTCGCGAGCACGGTGTAGACGCCGATCCCGACGCCGTACGGGTTCAGCGGGCCGCGGTAGAGCGCGAGCGGCGAGAGCAGGCCGAACAGGAGCACGTACGCGAGCGGTGAGCGCGGCGCGACCGCGGCGACCAGCGGCTTCATCGCGCCCTGCACCTCCGGCGTGTTGGCGGCGACCAGCAGCATCCCGATCCCGATCATCAGGATCGTCGCCGGCGCCACATCCTCGATCCCGCGGATCCACGCCGCGACCAGCAGCTTCACCGTCTCGCGCGGCCGCGTCACGAGGACGCCGTACAGCGCGGCGACCGCGAAGCCGGCGATCGCGTCGACGCCGAAGCCGCGCAGCAGCACCAGCGGCAGCACCGGCGTGATCAGCGCGAACGGGCCGACGCGCTTGCGCGGCGCCTCGTCCTCCGCGCCTTCGCGCACGACGACCTTGGTCGCGTAGCCCTGCGTCGCGCGGGCGCGGACCAGCGCGTAGGCGACCAGCACCGCGGCCTGGATCGCGAAGATCACGAACGCGTACGTCTGGAAGGCGGTGCGGTCGACGCCGAAGATCGTCCCGTAGAACTTCCACTGCGCGATGTTCAGGATGTAGCCGAGCCCGAACGCGAGCAGGAACAGCGTCGCCGACGTGGCGCGCGGAACGCCCACCGTCATCAGCACCGGCAGGACGATCGTACCGATCATGATGATCGCGCCGAGCCCGGTGACCGTCGTGAACAGCACCGCGACGACGGCGCACATCAGCAGCGAGAGCACCAGCGGCCGGTCGCCGCCGAACTCGGCCGCATACGTCACCAGCGTCTCCGCGATCCCGGTCGACAGCACGACGCGGCTGAGCAGCGCCCCGAAGAACAGCGTCGCGTAGACGGGCGCGAGCTGGACCGCGCCGCGCGTGATCACCGAGAGCAGGTCGTGCGCGACCTTCGGATCGTCGGCCGGCACCGGCGCGTGCTGGAGCGGGACGCCCGCGATCGCGGCGGTCGCGATCGCCATGAGCGGGACCGCCAGGAGCGCGGGGAGCTTGCGCGCGATCATCAGCGCCGCGAGCAGCAGGAAGACCGCGACGACCGCGACGCCGGCTAGCGGGCCGATGACATCACCTCGTCCCACGCCGGAACGGTTCCGTGGCGCAGGTAGTCCTCGCGCGTCACGCGGTCGATCCGGTCGGCGCAGCGCTGCGCGTCGTCCTCGCCGATCCGGTAGTGCGCCAGCATCCGCGCGAGACCGGGCTCGGTGCTCTCGGCGCGCCACGCGGCCGCGTAGACCGGCTCGACGTCCGCGAGACCGTTGCGCAGCTCCCAGCACAGGTATTTCGCGACGTTCAGGCTGCGGTAGACTTGCGTCACGCCGGGCGCGGTGGCGTGCGCGCGTGCGTCGTCGTAGTAGTCGCGGGCTTCTTTGCCGATCTGCAAGCGCCGCGCGAGCTGGTCGTAGCGCAGCGCGCCGAGCTCCATCGCCGCCGCGGCGCTCGCGTGCAGCGGCGGGCGCGCCTGCATGAGGTGCCGCAGGACCGTCTCCGCGCGGTTGCGGATCCCCGCGAGGTCCATCGTCTTGGCCCGCGCTTGCAGCGCCGGGTCGAACGGGTCGCGCCAGAAGAGGTAGTCGGGCGGATCGGACGGCGTCGTGCGCAGGAGCGGACGGATCGCCTCGAGTGCGTCGAGGTCGGCCGCGTACGCAGGATCTTCGCTGCCGAAGAACGCGCGCGCGAACGTCGCGTGCCAGGTGGCGTCGTCGACGGGCGTCCGCTGCCACGCCGTCGCGGCCGCGTACGCCAATGCCGGCCACGTCGCCTCGTAGAGCGTCTCGCCGTCGTCGTGCCACACCGTCATGAACATCCCGAGCATCCCGCGCGCGCCTTTCGCCTCGCCCGCGAAGCGCGCGACGTTGGCGTACGAGGTCGCGAGGTCGGGGTAGATCTCGTTGAAGTTCGCCGCGCTCGGCGAGATCATCTGGTCGAAGCCCGCGTTCGCGACCGTGTCGATGTACGGCTTGTACGTCTTCTCGACGCCGTAGTGGAACGTCACGACAACGGTGTTCTCCGGCAGCAGCGGCAGGATCGTCCGGTCCTGCTGGATCGCGTCGTCCCATATCATCGGGCGCGTGAACCGGCCCGGGATGGACGCGGCGACCCGCTTGACATGATCCGCAAACGCCTGCGCCGTCCGCGGCGTGCGGCCGCGCCCGAGATCGATCGGCTCGTCGGCACCGATGTGCACGAACGGCGGGGGGTTCTCGGCGTCGACCCGCGCCGCGCCGACGACCCGCTTCACGAGCGGCTCGAGATAACGGTACGTCGCGGGATCGCTCTCCGCGAGAAGATAGCCGTGCGGGAGCTCCGCAAGCGGTGCGAGCTGCTCCCACTTCACCGTCTCGTGCATGTGCGCGAACGTCTGCTGTTCCGGGACCAGCACGACGTGGAACCGGCTCGCGTAGGTCGCGAGCTCGTGCAACTGCGCCGCCGTCCAGCCGCTCGGCCAGGCGACGAAGGGGTAGCGCGGGTCGGCGAACGTCTGCTCCATGTACGGCGACCAGCCGTTGATCTTGAACGACGCGAGCGCGCGGATCCGCGACTTCGCGTACGCCATGGTGGGAAACGGCCCGCGCGAGACGTCGTCGGAGACGACCCGCCAGCGCATCGCGGGCGCATCGTCGATGTCGACGCAAGGCAAGATCCATCGTCCTCTGCTGCGCACAGGAAGCTGCGCGAGCGTCATCAGCGCGTCGAACTCGCCTTCCGTGCTTTCGCCGGCGACCCACATCCCGGTCACCCAGCGGTTCTCGATCTCGATGGCCCGAGCGACCCGCAAACGATATCGCGCCGTCGTGTACCGCGAGGGAGGCGGCATGCTCCAAAACTGTTGGCCCTCCCATTCACGCACGCGCACGTCCGCGCGTGATCCCACGATCACCGGCGGCGGGATCCCCAGCGCCGTCCACCGTTCGCGCAGCAGCTCGAAGCCGCCGCGGTCGATCGTCGCCGGGAACCGCAGCGGCCGATCGAGGACGCGCGGCGCCCCGCACGGAATCGCCCGCACGGTCGCGGGGCGCGGAACCAGCGCGGGTCGCGGCAGGCCGTTCGATGCCGGAATGGGGCTCGCAGTCGCGGCGGCTCCGGCGAGCAGGACGAACGCGACGACGAGGAACGGCCGCACGTCGCGCGCTACACCGGCGCGTGCGCCGTCTCCTCGCCGCGCTCTGCGCGGTCGCCTCGCTCGCAACCCTCGCGCCCGCCGGCGGCGCCGGTGAAAGAGCCGCCGCGGCCGGCGGTGAGCGGACGACGTCGCTCGCCGTCGCGGCGGACCTTCCGGCGGATGCGGCGCGCACGATCGACCGGCTCGTGGAGGATGCGATTCGCGCGGGCGACTTCCCGGGCGCCGTGGTGGTGATCGCCTCGTCGCGCCGCGTGCTGTACCGGAAGGCGTACGGCGCGCGCACGTACGAGCCGCGCCGCATCCCGAACGATCCCTCGACGATCTACGAGTTCGCCTCGGTGACGAAGCCCGCCGTC
>DATHLL010000031.1:0-3124 GCA_035488195.1 Candidatus Elarobacter sp.
GCCGGCGCGAGCGTCTGCAGCGGGTCGTCGTGCGCGAGCATCTCGTCGACCAGCGCCGGCGAGACGTGCTTTCCGAACATCTCGCGGATCACGCGCTTCTCCGCGCCCTCGACCACCGTCCGGTACAGCGCGACCAGCAGCACCGCCAGCAGCACCGCCGCGCCCACGTGGATGAGGTTCATCCAGTGCAGCGTGTAGCCGTACACGGCGACCGCGAGTGCGGAGTACAGCAGCACGATCGCGACCCCGATCGCCACGCCGACCACCGGCCGGAGCTGCGTCACCGCGAAGCCCGCCAGCAGCGGCAACAGCACGATCAGCGCGAGGTCGAGCCACGGCGGGACGCGGCGCACGAACGTCCCGGTCAGGAGTTGGTCGATCAGACGCAGGTTCGCGAACGAGCCGGGATACCGGCCGGACGGCGTGATGATATAGTCGCCGAGCGACTGCGCGGTCGGCCCGACCACGACCAGCTCGCCGCGCGCGAAGGCGGCGAGATCGCGATCGCTCATCCGTAGCGCGTCGGCGTACGAGACGGCCTGCGCGAACGGGACGCTCACGTTCGAGGCGCCGGCGCGCGAGGCGAGGCCGTTCGCCGGCTGCTGGTCGACGTGGTGCGCCTCCTTGAACGGGAGCATCGTCAGCAGCCCGTCACCGCCGAGCGCGACCTCCTCGCCGCCCAGCCGCGCGCGCCACGCGTCGACAGGCGTCACGCGCGCGCCGGTGTACGCCGATGCGGCCGCCGCGGCGAGCGAGAGATACGTTCGCGAGCGCTCCGGCGTGATGGTGAGATACTGACCGAACAGCCAGCCGCCGGGGTTGTCGACCGTGGTGAATCCGAGCGCGCGCGCCGCGCTCGCGAGTGCCGGCGGCGGCGCGAGCAGCGAGAAGTTGCCGCCGCGCGTCGTCTCGGCCGTGAACCCGAGGACCGCGGGCTGCGCGCGCAGCCCGCGCGCGAGCGCGGCGTCCTGCGCCGGATCGGCCGACGGCTCGAGGAACAGCACGTCGAGCGCGACGACGCGCGCGCCCGCCTTCGCGAGTCGTTCCAGCAGCTTGCCGTGCGCCGCGCGCGGCCACGGCCACGCGCCGAGCCCGTCCGGCGGCGGCGCCAGCGAGCCTTCGTCGATCGCGACGAACCGCAGCCGGTCGTTCTCGACCGTCCTGCTCGGAAAGCGCGCGATCCGCGCGAGCCACGGCTGGTCCTCGACCCAGAACGTCGCCTCGTTGAGCGCGGCGAAGTCCGCGATGCGGTTCACCGACGGGCCGTTTTCGCGCGGCAGCAGGTACAGCACGACGCCGAGCAGCGCCGCGACGAGCGAGAGCGCCGTCGCGACGCCGAGGATCTTCAGCCGGCGGATCCGCACGATCGCGATCGTCGAGCCGCGGCGCGCCGCCTCAGCTCTGGACGCGCCCGATGTAGCGGCGGTCGCGCGTGTCGATGCGGATCACGTCGCCGGGGTTGACGAACAGCGGGACGTTCACCGTCGCGCCGGTCTCGAGCTTCGCCGGCTTCGTCGCGCCGGTCGCGGTGTCGCCCTTGAACCCGGGGTCCGTCTCTTCGACCTTGAGCTCGACGTGCGCGGGGAGATCGGCGCCGATCGGCTGGCCGTCGTGGAACTGCACCGCGATCCGCATCCCGTCCTTGAGGAAGTCCGCGGGATCGCCGATGATCTCACGCTGCAGCGTGAAGTTCTCGTACGTCTCGTTGTCCATGAAGTGGTAGCCGTCGGCGTCGTTGTAGAGCATCTGCATGTCGCGGTTGTCGACCGTCGCGCGCTCGAGCTTCTCGCCGGCGCGGAACGTCCGCTCGACCGTCGCGCCCGACTTGACGTTCTTGAGCCGCGTGCGCACGAAAGCCGAGCCTTTGCCTGGTTTCACGTGCAGGAACTCGATGACGGTCCACAACTGCCCGTCGATGACGATGGTGACGCCGTTTCTAAAATCATTCGAAGAGATCATGACTGGCGGGGCGCTTTCAAGAAGCTGAGGCGGTTTTCCGTCCCGCGCCGCAGTCGTTCGAGATTCTCGCGATGCCGGTAGACGACGATCAGCGCGGCGAGCAGACCGTAGACGAAGCCGAGCCGGCCGATGCCGAACCACAGCACCGGCGCCATCGCGAGCGAGGCCAGCATCGAGCCGACCGAGGCGTAGCCGCACGCGATCACGGCCGCGATCCACACCAGCCCGAACGCCGCGCCGGCCGGCCACCATAACCCGATCGCCGCCCCCAAGAACGTCGCCACGCCCTTACCGCCCTTGAACCCCAAGAACGGCGACCAGCAGTGCCCGATCACCGCGGCGAGCGCGGCGAGGACCGCCGGGACCGTTCCGCCGACCGCCTTCGCGGCGAGGACCGGCGCCAGGCCCTTGAGCGCGTCGAGCGCGAGGACCGCGAGGGCGCCGCGCCGGCCGAGCGTGCGCAGCGCGTTCGCGGCGCCGATGTTCCCGCTCCCCGCGCTGCGGATGTCGGTCCCGTAGAACGCGCGCGAGACGAGCACGCCGAACGGGATCGCCCCGACGAAGAACGCGACCACGAATACCGCGAGGTCCATCGCGAGCGCGGTGACGTTGAACAGCGGGGCGATCATCCGCGCGCCTCTTCGTAGCGTTCGCCGTGCTCGCCCTGGTCGCGCCGCGAGCGGAACTCGAACGTGAGCGGGACCCCTTCGAAGTCGAACTCGGCGCGCAGCGTGTTCTCGATGAACCGCCGGTACGACGCCGGGACGAGCTCGGGGTCGTTGACGTGGAAGACGAACAGCGGCGGATGCGTCTGCGGCTGCGAGACGTACAGCATCTTGAGCGGCTTCCCCGACTGGATCGGCGGCGGATGCGCGAGCACCGCGTCGCGGATGACCGCGTTCAGCTTCGCCGTCGGAACGCGCCGGTCGAGGTTCACCGCGACGCGGTCGACCAGCGGCATCAGGCTCTGCAGGCGCCGTTTCGTCAGCGCCGAGAGGAACGTGACCGGCGCGAACGAGGCGAACGGCAGCTGCGCGTGGATCTCGTTCGCGAGCTCGTTCTGCGAGTACTCGCCGAGCTCGCGCACGAGATCGTATTTGTTGCCGACGATCACCAGCGCTTTGCGCTCCTCGAGCGCGATCCCGGCGAGCCGGCGGTCCTGCGC
>DATHLL010000032.1:0-4040 GCA_035488195.1 Candidatus Elarobacter sp.
TCCGCATCGACGACCGCGAGCTCAAGCGCGCCGGCCTCGACTACTGGGACGCGCTCGCCGTCGTCGTCCACCCCTCGCTCGACGCGTTCCTCGCCGCCTTCGCCGCACGCCGCCTCTGGCTGCTCTCAACCCGCGCGAAGCGCGCCTACACCGACGCCGCCTTCGCGCCCGGCGACGCGCTCGTCTTCGGTAAGGAGACCGCTGGCCTACCGCAATCGCTGCTCGACGCGCATCCCGACCGCGCGCTGCGCATCCCGATGCGCCCCGGCGCGGTCCGTTCGATCAACCTCTCCACCGCCGCCGGCGTCGTCACCTACGCCGCGCTCGCGCGCCTCGGCTTCCCCGGCCTGACGTAAGGCTACCGGCGGCGCGCGCAGGCCGGCTGTTCCACCGCCGGACCGAGATCGTTGTTCTCGTCCGCCGCGGTGACGGCGGCGGGGACCGTGAGGGTGCGGCGGGGTTCTTTCGGGAGCGTGAAGGCGATGAGCGTTCCGGCGAGGGCGAGCGCGGCGGTGGTGAGCAGCGTCGCGTCGACGCCGTGCGCGTCGGCGATCGCGCCGAGCGCGGGTGAGAGGCTGCCGCCGAGCGAGACCGCGAGGCCGAGCGTCACGCCGGAGGCGAAGCCGACGCGGTTCGGGAGATACTCCTGGCCGAGCACGACGAACGACGCCTGCGAGGCGACCAGCACGAACCCGGTGATCACCAGCATCCCAACCGCGAGCCACAGCGGGCCGCCGCCGCGCGTCAGCGCGACCAGGACGCAGACCAGCACCGCGGTGCCGCCGGTCGACCACAGCAGCACCGGCTTGCGCCCGACGCGGTCGGCGATCGGTCCGCCGGCGATCGTCCCGCACGCGCCCGCGAGCAGGAACGCGGTGTCGCTCAGGCCGCCCGCCGCGGGCGAGCCGTGGAGCACCTCGACGACGTACAGCGGGATGAACGCGACCATCCCGAGGTACGCCATCGAGCGGACGATCACGAACGCGCTCAGCTTCCCGAACGCGTTCCAGTTGTCGTTCCCGAGCGATTTCCGCGTCTTCCCGCGCGCCGGCGCGAACGACGAGAGCCGCCGCAGCTCGAGCGCGACGATCGTTCCGACCAGGACGACCGGGACCGCGGCCAGCGCCGTCCCCCGCAGCCCGAACGCCGCCAGCACCGCGGTCGCGAACGCCGGTCCGACCGCGAAGCCGAGGTTCCCGCCGACGGTGAACCAGCGCATCCCGCTGGCCTTCCGCTCGCCGGAGACGTAGTTCGCGAACCGCGCCGCCTCGGGATGGAACATCGCGACGCCGATCCCGCTGATCAGCGCGGCGAGGAACAACAGCGGGAAGACCCGGATCACGCCGAGCGCCGCGACGCCGCCGCCGGCGAGGAGCAGCCCGAGCGGGATCAGCCACGGCATCGAGCGGCGGTCGGCGAGGTGGCCGATCCCCGGCTGCACGACCGACGACGAGATCGCCTGGCAGAGGACCAGCGTCCCGGCGGTCGCGTGCGAGATGTGCCACTGCGCGATCAGGTACGGGAGGAGCGCGGGGATGAAGCTCTGGTTGAGGTCGTCCGCCAGATGGGCGGTCGAGAGCAGCGCCATGGAGCGGACGTCGAGGCTGGACACGGTGCTCCCATCGTGCCACGACGGTCGCGCGATCCAACCCGACGACGGTCGGAATCAGCGCTTGCGGTAGATCCCGTCGAAGCTGGTCGTCCAGGTCGTGCCGCCGTCGGGCGAGGTCTCCCAGTGCTGGCGCACCGAGCCGTCCGCCGCGTGGGTGTACGTGATCCGGTCGACGACCGTCTTTCCGGCGCGGGTCTGCCGCCGGCCGCTCAGGACCATCGCGCCGTCGCGCAGCTCGCCGTCGAGGTAGAGGATCCCGCCGCTGTCGTCGACCCAGGTCTGGTGCCAGAGCTTGCGGGCGGCGTCGTAGTGGTTGAAGCTGAACCCGTTCCCGCCGCCGGCCCCGTTCCAGTGCTCCTCCAGCACGCAGCCCTTGAGCTCGCTGGTGATCCGGTTCGTCCCCGCCGGCTTCCCCGAGGCGCGGTCGGTGACGTTCCAGTCGCCGAGCCAGAAGTCGAACTGGCGGTCCTGCGGGGTCGCGCACGGCGCGCGCGGGGCCGCCGGCGCCGGGCTCTGCGCGAGCGCGGCGAGCGGAAGCGCCGCCGATGCCAGGGCCGCGAGAGTGCGCAGACGGATCGCCTTCATGTCCCGATCCTAGCGAACGCCCGCGGCGGCGTCCTCAAACCGTCTCAACGCCGGGTGTAGAGCGCGTCGAAGCCCGTCGTCCAGGTCTCGCCGCCGTCGGTGCTGAGCTCGATCACTTGCCGCACGGTCCCGTCGGCGCGCGGCGTCAGCGTGGTGCGGTCGAGCACCGTGATCGCGCGCCGCCCCGGATACGCGCCCTGGAAGCGGACCGCACCGCCGGGGCCGAGCGCGACCAGGTCCTTGTGCTTGAGGCCGCCGACCTGCTCCGGCGCGCCGGTGATCCAGAGCTGGTGCCAGGTGCAGGCGTAGGGGTCGAACGAGAACAGGCTCGTCCCCTCGTCGCCGCCGCTCCCCGTCCAGCGCTCGATCACGGCCGCGCCGTTCGAGACGCGCTCGACCCGATCGGTCCCCGCGCGCGCTCCCTGCGCCGTGACGATCCAGTCGCCGGCCCAGAAGTCGAGCGCGCTGCGGACCGCGGCCGGACACGGCGCCGGCGCCGGCTGCTGCGCGGCCGCCGCCTGCGGCTCAAGCCACGCGCACGTGACGAGCGCACACGCGCACGAGGCGAAGAGGAACCGGCGACGTTCGCGCATCGCCGTCAGCGTACGGCGACGGCCCGCCTCCGGTCCTCAAACGGTCTCAACGCGATGCGGCGCGCGAGCGCGGCGAAGCGCGCGGAGCGGCGCAGCTCGTCGAACTGCGGGTGCTCGAGGACGAAGACCGTCCACGAATCGCGCGCCGCGAGGCCCGCGCCGAGCTCCGCGAACGCGGCGTCGCGCTCGCCGAGCCCGAGCGCGAGCAACGCGGTGTTGTAGCTCGAGAGGAACCGCCCGCCCGTCGCGAGCGCGCGGAGCTCGCGCTCGCAGACGCGCGCGTCGTCGCGGCGGCCCAGCCTCGCGAGCAGGTAGCCGCGCAGCGCGAGGAGCTGCTGCTCGTAGCCGTCCGGGAGCGGGCCGGCGAGCAGCGCGAGGGCCTCGGCGTAGCGGCCGGCGAGCTGCAGCGCCATCGCGAGATAGTAGCGCGCGTGCACGTACCGCGGATCGACGTCGAGCACCGCGCGCAGCAGCTCCGCCGCTTCGTCGAAGCGGCGCCGGAAGATCGCGACGACCGCGAGCGTCGTCTGCACGGTCGCGGAGCACGGCTCGCGCGCGAGCGCCTCGGCGAGCGGCTCGTGCGCTTCGTCCGCGCGTCCGGCGATGCAGAGAAACCACGCGCGCAGCACGACCGGCCCGGCCGCGTGCGGCGCCAGTTCGACCGCGTCGCGATAGCGCGCGTCCGCCTCGGCGAAATCGCGGTCGTGGTAGCAGGCGGTCTCGCCGAGGACCGCGTGCGCCTCGGAGCACGTCGGGTCGAGCGCGAGCGCGCGCAACGCCGCCGCGCGTGCGCGCGGAAACGCGATCCCGGGCGCGAGCGCGAGATACTCGCCGGAGAGCGCGTACGCGCTCGCGAGCCCCGCGTTCGCCGGCGCGTACGACGGGTCGCCGTCGAGCGAGCGCCGGAACCAGCCGATCGCGCGGCGCAGCTCGGCCGGCGTGCGCTTCTCGTAGCAGCAGCGCCCGCGCAGGTAGAGCCGGTGCGCCGGCGTGCCGACGTCTTCCGCCGCATCGACGCGGCTGACGCGCGCGGTGAAGCGGTAGCCGCGCCCGGGCTCGGTGACGATGAACGCCGCGGCCGGCGCGTGGCGCGCGAGCGCCGTGCGCAACGTGAAGACGTGCTGCGAGAGGTTCCCTTCGCCGACGTCCTCGTTCGGCCAGAGCGCGTCGAAGAGCTCGTCCTTGCCGAGCGTGCGCCCGGGGTTGCGCGCGAAGTGCTCGAGCAGCGCGAAGGTGCGCGGGCGGAGCGG